>JAFYBB010000255.1 GCA_017540445.1 Clostridia bacterium
CCCGGCGACAGCACGTTCATGTCGATGGCCGCCTGGTAGTAGCGCATCCGCTTGGGCAGGGACCTGCGGCGCGTGGTCTGCACCTCGACGTTGTACACGACGCCGTTCTCGTCCTCCACGTACAGGTCCAGGCGAACGCCCTTCGCGTTCAGCCCGCTCTTCATCGACCGCTGGGGCTCGATGTAGGTGACGGTCTTGATCCGTATGTCCAGTATGAACTCGATCAGCGGCTTGATCAGCTTCGGGTCCTGCATCACCGTGCCGAACATGTAGTCGTCCATCAGCGTGAGGTCTTCAAGCCTCGGAAACGGTTCCATACGCGACACCTGCCCTTCGATCCTATTCTAACATGGATGATGCGAAATGACAAGCGGGAAAAACATGACGGTACTATTCCGCCTCCATTTTGACCAGCTGCGCCTGTATGGCGTCGAAGGTGGCCGGAGAGATGTCATGCTCCACCTTGCAGGCATCTTCCTGGGCGGTCTTCGGGTCCACACCGATCATCATCAGCACCCGGGTCAGCACCTTGTGGCGCTCGTAGATGCGATGGGCGATCTCCATGCCCGCCTCGGTGAGGGTGATGAAGTTGTCCTTCCCCATCTCGATGTAGCCGCCCTGGCGCAGCTGCTTCATCGCGACGCTGACGGAGGGCTTGCTGACGCCCAGCCCCGTGGCGATGTCCACCGAGCGCGCATAGCCCTTCTCCTCGATCAGGCGCAGTATCATTTCCAGATAGTCTTCCGCAGATTTGTGAATTCTCATGTCATTATCCGCCCTGCCGGCAATCCTGACCCGCTCAGCGGCTCCTTCCTTAAAGTTAAGAGCATTTTACCATACTCCAGAGGTTTTTTCAAGGGAGATATTCGAACCAGCAACAAATTGTAAAAAATTCCGCCAGCCCTTGCCGTGGGCGGCCGCATGTGCTATAATAGCAGTTGCGTGATTAATCCGATGCCGGTTCCGACGGAGAGCCGACAGTCCGATTAGAGTGAGGTGAAAACCATGAAGGAAAACATCCATCCGAATTACGGCAAAGCAGTCGTTCGCTGCGTCTGCGGCGAGACCTTTGAGACCGGTTCCGTGAAGAAGGAGATGCGCGTTGATATCTGCTCAAAGTGCCATCCTTTCTACACCGGCAAGCAGAAGCTGGTTGATACCGGCGGACGCGTGGATCGCTTCAAGAAGCGCTACGGCATGTAGGAACCCTGCAAGCATCGACATGGCTTCGGCTGTGTCGATGCTTTATGATTGGAGGGTGTTATGATGCAAAAAGATCGCAAGGTCGCCGTCCACGCCTCGCCGGTGGTCGAGGGCGTGCGCTTTCAGATCGGCAGCGCCACGGCCTTTGCCGTGCGCAAGGAGAACAAGGACGTCGCCCTGCGCATCCGGCGGGAGTATCACCCCGCCCGCGACGCCATGGAGCGGGTACCCTTCCTGCGCGGCATCGTGCGGCTCGTGGGCGGCACGGCGGATTTTTTGGACGGCGTTTCCGAGTCCGGCCAGCTGATGCCCCAGCAGATCGTGAAGGGCCGCCGGGGCGAGCAGCGGTTCGCCGAGCTGTTCTGGCTGCGCCCCACCAGCCTGGTCGCCGCCGGCAGCGCCATCGCGGTGCTGATACTGCTGGGCGGCCTGGTGATCGCCGGGCCCTGGGCGCTGGCGCGCTGGGTGCTGCCGATGTTCGAGCTGTCCCGGCCCGCCATCAACGCCGTGGCCTGCCTGTTCCGGCTGCTGGCCATACTGCTGTGCGCGGCGGTGCTCCCCCGGCTGCGGGTGATCAGCCGCCTGGGCATGTACCGCGGGGCCATCAACAAGGTGCTGAACACGCCCGCCGAGTCCAACGGCCAGATCTCCCGGGAGAAGGCGGAGCGCTCATCCTGCCTGTCCCGGCGCAGCGACGCGGCGTTCGTCGTGACGGTGCTGCTGCTGTCGGTGATCGCCTTCGCGATGATCCGCACGTTCACGCTCCCGGTGCAGCTGCTGGTGCGGGTGCTGGTGGTGCTGGCCATCGCCGCCGTGCTTGGCGAAGCGCTTCGGCCGTTGGAGGAAGCGAAGCCCGGCAAATGGGTGGACGCGCTGCTGGCCTTCCAGCTGTGGCTGGAAAAGCGCATGGTGCTGCCGCCCAACGCCCAGATGGTGGAGGTGGCCGTGTACGCCTATAACGCTGCCCGGGAGAACGACAGATAGCGCTGAAAGGAACAACTTTCCATGACCATATCTGACTGGCTCGGCCGCGCGAAGGCGCGTCTGGAGACCTCCGGCTGTCCGGACCCGGACATCGACGCCCGCTGGATCGCGGAGGACTGCCTGGGCATGACCCGTGCGGAGCTGAAATTTGAATCCGACCGCGCCGTCGACCGGGAGCAGCTGTACCGGTTGGAGGCGATGCTCGACCGGCGCGCCGCCGGCGAACCGGTGCAGTACATCCTCGGCAGCGCCGATTTCATGGGCCTGCGGTTCGAGGTGACGCCGGACGTGCTGATTCCCCGGCAGGACACCGAGACCCTGGTCGAGAACGCGCTGATCGACCTGCGCGCCCGCGACGGCGCGCCCGCGCTGCTGGATCTGTGCGCGGGCAGCGGCTGCATCGGCCTGAGCCTGGCCTCGCTGGCCCCCGACGCGAAGGTGACGCTCGCCGACGTCAGCCGCGAGGCACTGGACGTGGCGCGGCGCAACATGCACGCGCTGGGCGTGAAGGCGGAGCTGAAGCAGGGCGACCTGTTCGCCGCCGTGGGCAAGGAGCGCTTCGACGTGATCGCTTCCAACCCGCCCTACATCCCCCGGCCGGAC
Source organism: Clostridia bacterium (assembly GCA_017540445.1). GTDB lineage: Bacteria > Bacillota > Clostridia > Christensenellales > Aristaeellaceae > UBA2862. The sequence continues at coordinate 2,791 of JAFYBB010000255.1, forward strand.
CTGGCCGGGCTGCAGCGCGAGGTGACCTTCGAGCCGCGGCTGGCGCTGGACGGCGGCGAGGACGGCCTGGACTTCTACCGCCGCATCGCCGAAACCGCCGGGGACCACCTGAAGCGCGGCGGGGCCATCTATCTGGAGGTGGGCATCGGCGAGGCCGGGGCGGTGCTGGCGTTGCTGAAGGCGCACCTGCCCTGCGTCGAGGCCGGCACGATCAAGGACCTGAACGGCGTCGAAAGGGTCGTATACGCAAGGATGTAATTTATAAGGAGTCGTTTCCATGCAGTCCACAGCCTACAACGAACAGGAGCGCATCGCGGCCCAGCTGGAATCCATCCGCAGCCGGTACGAGGAGCTCTCCATACGCATCACGCTGCCGGAGGTCATCGCGGACACCGCCGCCTTCGCCAAGCTGATGCGCCAGCACAGCGAGCTGGCCGAGCTGAACGACATCGCCGTGGCCTACGCCAAGCTGCTGGAGGAGATCGACGGCGCGCGGGAGATGCTGGGCGACCCGGACATGGCCGACATGGCCCGGGAGGAGCTGGAGCAGCTGGAGCCGCAGCTGGAGGCGGCCACCCAGAAGGCCCGGATCGCGCTGCTGCCCAAGGACCCGGACGACTACAAGAACGCCATACTGGAGGTGCGCGCGGGCGCGGGCGGCGACGAGGCCGGCCTGTTCGGCGCGCAGCTCTTGCGCATGTACACCCACTACGCCGACAGCCAGGGCTGGAAGGTGGAGATGGTGGAGGACGGCAGCACCGAGCTGGGCGGCCTGAAGGAGAGCGTGGTCCTGATCCAGGGCAAAAACGTGTTCCAGAAGCTGAAGTTCGAGTCCGGCGTCCACCGGGTGCAGCGGGTGCCCGTCACCGAGTCCTCCGGCCGCATCCACACCTCCACCGCCACGGTGGCCGTGCTGCCCGAGGCCGAGGACGTGGAGGTGGAGATCAACCCGAACGACCTGCGCATCGACACGTACCGGGCCTCCGGCGCGGGCGGACAGCACGTCAACCGCACCGATTCCGCCGTGCGCATCACCCACATCCCCACGGGCCTCGTGGTCACCAGCCAGGACCAGCGCAGCCAGATCCAGAACCGGGAAAAGGCCATGCGCGTGCTGAAGTCCCGGCTGTTTGAGATGCAGCGCGAGCAGCAGGAGGGCGAATACGCCGACCGCCGCCGCCTGCAGGTGGGCACCGGCGACCGCAGCGAGCGCATCCGCACCTACAACTTCCCCCAGGGCCGCGTCACCGACCACAGGATCGGCCTGACGCTGTACAAGATCGACGAAATCATGGAGGGCCACCTGGACGAGCTGATCGACGCACTGACGCTGGCAGAGCAGACGGCGCTGCTGAACGAAAACGGGTAAGACGATGGAAGCTGTCAACCGCAACCGAAAGGAGTGCCTCATGCTCATCATCCGTCGCGCCGAAGCGCGCGATATTCCCGCCATCATGGGCCTGCTGGTGCAGGTGAACATGGTGCATCATAACGGGCGGCCCGACCTGTTCAACGGGCCGACCACGAAGTACACCGAGGCGGAGCTGGCGGCCCTGCTGGAGGACAATGACACACCGGTGTTCGTCTGCGTGGACGAACATGACCGGGTGCTGGGCCACGGCTTCTGCGCGATGCAGCACGCCGGGGGCCGTCTGCTGGCAGAGCACGACACGCTGTACATCGACGACATCTGCGTAGACGAGGCCGCCCGGGGCCTGGGCGTCGGCAGGGCATTGTACGAACACATCCTGGACTGCGCCAGGGACCGCGGCTGCTACAACGTGACCCTGAACGTGTGGACCTGCAACCCCGGCGCGATGGCCTTCTACGAGAAGTTGGGCATGAAGCCGTACAGAGTCGGGATGGAGACGATATTGTAGTTTCAAGTAGCCAGTAGCCAGTAGCCAGTAGTCAGTAGCTTCATGATTTCCCAGCAAAGAAGGTCATCCGCATGCAAACCCGGCTTCTTCCCGTCACCCCCGAAGCCCTCGCCCGCGCGGGGGCGCTCATTCGCTCCGGCGAGCTGGTGGCGTTCCCCACGGAGACAGTATACGGCCTGGGGGCCAACGCCCTGGACGGCGCGGCGGTGAAGCGCATCTTCGAGGCCAAGGGCCGCCCCGGCGACAACCCGCTGATCGCGCACATCAGCGCGACGGAGCAGCTGGCCCCGCTGATCGCATGCGAGCCCTCCCCCGCCGCCCGCGCGCTGATGGACGCCTGCTGGCCGGGGCCGATGACACTGATCTTCCCCAAGTCCGAGCACGTGCCCGATGAAGTGACCGCGGGCCTTACCACCGTAGCGGTGCGCTTTCCCGCCCACCCGGCGGCCCGGGCGCTGATCGACGCGGCGGGCGTGCCCATCGCGGCCCCCAGCGCCAATCGGTCCGGGCGGCCCAGCCCCACCACCGCGAAGCACGTGCTGGAGGACATGGAGGGCCGTATCCCG
>JAFYBB010000256.1 GCA_017540445.1 Clostridia bacterium
CTTTCTGGTATGTCGTGTGCGGCAGGCGGGGGAGGCCCCTCTCCGCCCTTCGGGCACCTCTCCCCCCTCACGGGGGCGAGGCAAGGATTCCCCTCTCCGCCCTTCGGGCACCTCTCCCCCTCACGGGGGCGAGGCAAGGGGGGTGGCGCGAAGTTCGAGGTTTGCACACCCGCGCGGCAGCCTTGGCTCGCCCCCGTGAGGGGGAGAGCTGGCACGGCGCAAGCCGTGACTGAGAGGGGGAATCCCGCAATGGAACGTGAAGAACCATTGTTATGTTTTGTCTTTACAGGTATTCGTCCAGCAGGTCGATGGCGTCGAAGTTGCCCTCGGCGATGGCCAGCTCCATCATCTTCTCCACGCTGGCCGCGTCGGCGCTGCCGATGAAGCGGCGCACGCGCTCCCAGTCTCCGGCCTGGGCGCTGGCCACCAGCACCCCGCCGATGAACTCGGGGGAGAGCAGCTCCACGATCTGCTGCAGGTAGTCGAAGTCCTCCGCGGCGATCACCTCGGCGGCCAGCTTCTCCCGCTGCGCCTGGCTCATGCAGTGCTCGGCGATCTGCCTGGCCAGCACCCGGGCCTCGGCCTTATAGGCGGCGATGCCGATCTCGTCGGCGCAGTTGTCCAGCGAAATCTGCTCGGCGTAGGTGCTCAGCCACTGCCAGTTCTCCTGCTGCGCGGCGGCCAGGGCGATCTTCTCCTGGAGCGCGTCCTCGAACTGCCAGACGTGGTCGCCCAGCCAGCCCCAGTTCCCGGCCTCGATGGCCGCGTCGATGGTACGGGTGTCGGCATAGCCGTTCAGGTGCTCCAGCACCCAGTCGTGCATGCCCAGGCCGTTGGCCTTCTGGGCGATCTCGCGCAACAGCTCCTCGTCGTGCACCTCGCAGACGTGGTCGGCCAGCCACTCCCACTTTTCATCCTGCAGGGCCCGCTCGCAGGCAGCGCGGCGCAGCGCCTCGGCGCGGCTCTGCTTCTCGCGGACGCCGTCCACGATGCCGCCGATGGCGTCGGAGACCCCGTTCACCACGTCGCCGCCCAGCTTGCTGGCCTTCCGGAAGGCCTTCTCGACGCCGGCGCCGATCTTCTGGCCCACGTCCTGCACGGCCTTGCCGATGTCGTCGGTGTTGATGCCGGTCTGGTTGACGGCCTGCTTCACCCGCCGCCCGCCGTTGGCCGCGGCGCGGGCCAGGTTGTCCACCATCTCCCGCTTCAGAAACGGCGCGACGCGGCGCAGCACGTCCCAGTTGAGCTCGGTGTCGTTGGTCTGGATCAGCTTCTCCAGGCACTCCTGGCTGGCAAACGGCGCAAAGCGCGCGATGTCCGCCGAGGTCAGCTTGCTCTTGTTCTGCATCAGCAGCTCGTCCACCGCCAGCTTGCTCATGAAGGGGGCCATCTGGATCAGCTGCTCCACGTCGAAGGCGTCCTTGTCCTCCAGCGTGCCGTCGGCCTCGCCGGTCTCCGCGCCGTCCTCGGGGGCTTCGGCGTCCTCCGCCGCCTCCCCGTCCTTCTGGGGCCGGAAGATGCTGCCGACGATGTTGTTGACGAAGTTTCCTATATTCTGGATCGGCTCCTCAAAGGGGGACGCCGGCTTCGGGGGCTCGATGCGGTCCGCGGGCACCTCGCCGTCCAGCAGCTGCTCCATCGTAATGCCGAACAGCCGCGTCAGCGCCATCAGCGTCTGCACGTCCGGCAGCGCCGCGCCGGTCTCCCACTTGGAAACGGCCTGATGCGATACGCTCAACGCCGCCGCCAGCTGCTGCTGGGTCATGTTCTTGTTCTGCCTGAGCTTTGCGATGGTCTTTCCGACCGCGATGTTGTCAATCATATCTTCCGCCTCCATTCGATGCGTGTCTATTGTGTCTGGGCCTTCACCCACGGCTATCATAGCACATTCTACCATTGTTTGCAAGCAACCAACAGTAGATTTTCATAGATTTTAGGTTGCCGCGGTCCAAAATGTTAGCACTCTTAACTATTGAGTGCTAAAAATCGCTTGACAAAGCCCCGAAAGGGACTATAATAATCCATATGAAGCCAGTATCAAGGGAGGATATGAACATGTCGAAGGGAATCGTTTCCATAAACGCTGAAAACATCATGCCGGTCATCAAGCAGTGGCTGTATTCCGATAAGGATATCTTTGTCCGCGAGCTCATCTCCAACGGCTGCGACGCCATCCGCAAGTACCGGTGGCTCGTCAGCAACAATCAGGCCGAGGACGACGGCGCGCCGGAGCGCATCGACGTGATCGTCGACAAGGAAAAGGGCACGCTCACGTTCATCGACAACGGCATCGGCATGACCGAGGAGGAGATCGTCAAGTACATCGCCCAGGTGGCCTTCTCCGGCGCCTCGGACTTCATCACCAAGTACACCGAGGAGAACAAGGGCGAGGGCGCGGGCATCATCGGCCACTTCGGCCTGGGCTTCTACAGCGCGTTCATGGTGTCCGACAAGGTGGTCATCGACTCCAAGAGCTACACGGACGCCCCCGCCGTGCGCTGGACGAGCGAGGACGGCATGGCGTACGAGATCGAGCCGTCGGAGCGCACCGAGCGCGGCACGGCCATCACGCTGTACATCGACGAGGAGGACAAGGACTTTCTGAACCTGTGGACCGTGCGCGGCACGCTGGAGAAGCACTGCGCGTTCATGCCGGTGCCGATCTACGTCACCGAGGTCAAAAAGCCCGAGGAACCCAAGGCGGGCGAAGAGAAGAAGGAAGAAGAGGAGAAGCCGGAGGAACCCAAGCCCATCAACGACATCCACCCGCTGTGGATGAAGCGGCCCAACGAGTGCACTGACGACGAGTACAAGGCGTTTTACCGCAAGGTCTTCAACGACTTCGAGGAGCCGCTGTTCTGGATCCACCTGAACGCCGAGTACCCGTTCAACCTGAAGGGCATACTCTACTTCCCCCGCATCAAGAACGAGTTCACCGCCAGCGAGGGCGTCATCAAGCTGTACAACAACCAGGTGTTCGTGGCCGACAACATCAAGGAGGTCATCCCCGAGTTCCTGCTGCTGCTCAAGGGCTGCGTGGACTGCCCCGACCTGCCGCTGAACGTGTCCCGCTCGTTCTTGCAGAACGACGGCTACGTGAAGAAGATGGCGGCCTACATCACCCGCAAGGTGGCCGACCGTCTGGTCAGCGAGTTCAACACCAAGCGCGAGGACTACCAGCGCTACTGGGATGACATCCACCCGTTCGTGAAGTACGGCTGCATCAAGGACGAGAAGTTCTACGAGCGCGTAAAGCCCGCCCTGATCTACAAGACAACGGGTGGTGAATACGTGACGCTGGACGAGTACATCAACAAGAACTGCGATACCGAGGAGACCAAGACCGTCTACTACGCCAGCGACGGGAAGCGCCAGGCCCAGATGATCAAGCTGTACAACGATCAGGGCAAGGACGTGATACTGCTGGACACGCTGATCGACAACAACTTCATCAGCTTCCTGGAGTACACCGAGCGGGACGGCAAGGTCAGCTTCAAGCGCGTGGACGCCGCCGCCGACAGCCTGACCGAGGAAGGCGAGGTCAGCGAGGACGCCCGCAAGAAGCTGGAGGGCCTGTTCCGCAAGGCCATGGCCGACGAGCAGGTGGAGGTGCAGCTGAAGCCCTTCAAGGACGAGGGCCTGATCGCGATGATCACCGTGGACGAGCAGAACCGGCGCTTCACCGAGATGTCCAGCCGCTGGGGCGGCCCCGACATGAAGCTGCCCGAGAAGCGCACCCTGGTGCTCAACGACAAGCACCCGCTGGTCAAGTGGCTGCAGGCCGCCGAGGACGACGCGCACACCCAGACCGTCTGCGCCCAGGTGGCGGACCTGGCCGAGATGGCCCGCCAGCCGCTGATGGCCGACAGGATGGTGGACTTCTTGAAGCGCAGCAATGAGCTGCTGACGCAGCTTGTAGAAAAGTAAGCGATACGGAACAGCCCGGAGGCCGCGTGGCCTCCGGGCTGTTTGTTTGTAATGTGTAATTTGTTCGTGACAAATCCCGTCCAAAACTTCAAATCGCTTTAATTCCCGAAGAATATGTGGTATACTATTGAATGGTATATAATGTAGTCTTATACGCAAACGAGGTTATCGCATGTCCGAACAGGCAAAGAGACTGATACTGGCCTCCGGCTCGCCCCGGCGGCGGGAGCTGCTGGCGAAGATGGGCTATGCCTTTGAGATCTGCGCGCCCGACGTGGACGAGCACGTGACCGGCCACGCCCGGGACATCGTCTATACGCTGGCGCAGCGCAAGGCCGAGGCCGCCGCGGCGCACTACCGGGAGGGCGTAGTCGTCGCCTCGGACACGCTGGTGTCGCTGGACGGAGTGCCGCTGGGCAAGCCCTGTGACGCCGAAGACGCCCACCGGATGCTGGCCGCGCTGTCGGGCCGGGAGCACGAGGTGTTCACCGGCGTGTGCGTACTGGACGTGGCCACGGGCCGCCGCGAGACCCGCGCCGTGCGCACGGGCGTGACGTTCCGCGATCTGTCCGGCGAGGAGATCGACGCCTACATATCCACCGGCGAGCCGATGGACAAGGCCGGAGCCTACGCGATACAGGGCGGGGCGGGCGCGTTCGTATCGAAGCTGGACGGCGAGCTGGAAAACGTGATCGGCTTTCCCATCCTCGAGGTGCGGGAGATGCTGGGGCACTTTGGGATGTGACTTTCAGTGAGGAGTTAGGAGTGAGGAGTGAGGAGTATTGATCGGCTGTCATACTCCTAACTCCTAACTCTTCACTCCCAACTCAAAACAACCGGAGGTTGGTTTGTAATGGGTGTTTTCTCTTCCGGCGGCGTGGGCATCGACCTGGGGTCCGCCAATGTGACGATCTGCCTTGAAAACGAGGGCATTGTGCTGCGGGAGCCCAGCTACGCGCTGACCCTGCGCGAGGACACCGACCAGGTGCTGTCCGTGGGCCGCGACGCCCGGCAGATGCTGGGCCGCACGCCGAAGGACGTGGCGCTGATCTCCCCGGTGGAGCGGGGCGCGGTGGCCGACGTGGCGCTGGCCACCACGCTGATCACGCGGCTGTCCGAGAAGGCGCTGGGCAAGCGCCGGGCGCTGGAGAAGAACCGCCTGGTGGTGTCCATGAGCCAGGGCTGCACCCGCGTGGAGCGGGCCGCGCTGGAGGAGGCGGTGCGCACCGCCGGCGCCAAGCGCAGCGCGCTGCTGCGCTCCAGCGTCGCCGCGGCGCTGGGCGCGGGCGTGCCCATCGAGGAGCCCCGGGGGTCGCTGGTGGTCTGCGTCGGCGGCGCCACCACCGAGATCGTGATCGTCTCGATGAACGGCGTGGCCGCGGCGCGCACGCTGCGCACCGGCTCCACGGAGCTGGACGAGGCCATCATCCGCTACATACGCCGGGAGAAGGGCCTGATCATCGGCCAGCGGACCGCCGAGGACATCAAGATCGACCTGGGCAGCGCCGTGCGCTCGCCCTCGCTGATCCGCCAGAAGGTGACGCTGCGGGGCCGGGACGCCGCTTCGGGCAAGCCCGCCACCGTGGAGATCACCGCCGCAGACGTGCACAACGCCCTGCAGCCGCCGCTGGAGGCGCTGGTGGAGAGCATCCGCGACGCCTTTGAGAACATCCCGCCGGAGCTGGCCGAGGACATACTGCCTCAGGGCCTGTACCTGACCGGCGGCGGCGCGCTGCTGGAGGGCATGAGCGACCGGCTGAGCGAGCTGCTGGGGCTGCGGGTGATCGTGGACGACGCGCCCCAGGACGACACCGCCCTCGGCCTGTGCATGGCGGCCGCCAGCGACCGCATGATGCAGAAGCTCGCCCAGAGCGGCTGCCTGATCGAGATTTAACCACGCCCGAAGGGAAGATATAAAAGCAACATGCCGAAGAAGAAGCCATCGACCAAGCGACAGGCGCGAAAGAGCGCGGTGCGCCGCTCCGCCCAGGAGCAGCGCCGCGCACGCCTCGCCCGGCGGCGCATACTGTTCTCCATACTGGTGCTCCTGGTGGTCGCAGCCATCGTGTTCTTCCTGGTGCTGCGCAAGAGCAGCGAGATCTCCATTGCCGAAAACGGCATCGGCTCGCTGTTCAGCCGGGTGCAGATCGTGTTCACCAACGCCACCAACGGCGTTCGGCGCTTCACCCAGCGCTGGCGGGACTTCGACCGCCTGCAGGCGGCCTACGACGACATGGCCCTGGAGAACCAGCGGCTGAGCCTGCAGCTGAACAGCGCCCAGGAAGCCATCCGCGAGAACGAGCGCCTGCAGAGCGCGCTGGAGGCCAAGAGCCGCTACGAGGCCCTGGACCCGATCTTCGCCCGCGTGATCGCCCGGGAGCCGGGCCAGTGGTTCGAGACCTTCTCGATCAACCGGGGCAATTCCGACGGCGTGGCCGCCGGCATGTCCGTGGTGAACGGCGACGGCCTGATCGGGCGCGTGTACGAGGTCGGCATGAACTACGCCAAGGTGATCTGCATCGTCGATTCCCGCAGCGCCGTGGCCTGCATGGTCCAGAGCACCCGCGACAACGGCATCATGCGGGGCCGTATCTCGTCCTCGTCCGACGACGCGGCCTGCTACGTCTACTACCTGCCCAACCTGAACAGCATCATGCCGGGCGACACCGTCATCACCTCCGGCACCGATTCGCTGTTCCCCAAGGGCCTGCACATCGGCACCATCACCGCCGTGTCCATGGACGCGGGCAGCGAGGGCAGCTACGCCGTCGTCACCCCGTCGGTGGACTTCCGGCACCTGGAAGAGGTGTTCGTGCTGCGCGAGGTCATCGAGACCGACAGCGACGAAGCGCTGCCGGTGGTGAACGCGGCCCGCAGCGCGTCGCCCAGCGCCACGCCCGGCCCGAACGCCACGCCCACGCCCTCCCCCACCCCGGCGGAGGAGACCTGGAGCTATCCGTCCGCCGACGCCACCGCGCAGATCCTGGAGACCCTGCCCGAGGACGAGTGGGCCAGGGAGCAGTAAAACGATCGCAGATTCCCGACAGGAGGTCCCCCTTGCTTCGAAGGTTCATCCCCGCCATCATGATACTGGTGTGCGTGATACTGGATACGACGATACTGCCCATCGTCTACGGCGGCGTGTACACGGTGCCGCTGACGGTGGTGGCCGTGCTGCTCATCGGCATGCTGATGGGGCGCATGCGCGGCCTGCTGTACGGCACCATCGGCGGCCTGCTGATCGACATCACCACCGGCACGCTGGGCATGATGACCTTCTTCTTCATGGCGGTGGGCTTTGTGATCGGCCTGATACTCTACAACCCCGGCGAGCACCTGCGCACAGGCCGGCGCGTGGCGCGCCGCAGGCACCTGGAGCGCGCGGCGTGGGTGTTCGCGCTGTACACCTCCGGCGAGGTGGCGATGTTCGTCATACAGTACTTCGGCACCGCCGACCTGCGCCCGATCTACCTGGTCAACATCGCCGTGCGCGCGCTGATCTGCACCGGGCTCACCGTGCTGCTGCGCCCGGCGGCCTACGTGCTGCTGGTGGGCAACAACCGCAACCGCGTGCCCACCCGTAACCGGGAGGTGAAGTCGTTTTGAAGCCCTATCTGCAGCGCATGCTGCTGCTCGCCGGCCTGCTGGTGTTCGTGTTCGTGGCCTTTTTCATCCGCATCAACTGGATGATCCGCTACGCCGGCGACACCTACGCCGAGCGCGCCCAGACCCGCTCCGCCAAGACCATCACGCTGTACGGCATGCGGGGCACCATCTACGATACCAACATGGTGCCGCTGGCCTATGACCGGCGCAGCTACAACGTCACCTTCTACCGCGACCCCCTGCGCAACAGCGACGCCGACCGCCTGGCCTACACCCAGACGCTGGCGGAGGTCATCCGGCTGGTGGAGTCCAACGGCAAGTTCACCGTGAACGACTTCTGGCTGAAAAAGGACGAGAAGGGCGTGTGGCGCTTCAACAGCGGCTCGGACAGCCCCGCCGTGGAGGCCACCCGGGAGCGCCAGTGGCGCAGCAACTTCTACGTGTCCAGGGTGGAAGAGGAGGACCTGTACAAGACGCTGGTGCAGAAATACCGGGTGCTGGACGTGCTGGGCAACGACGCCGACGAGGACATGATCGTGAAGGTGCTGGCGCTGTGGCAGGAATCCCGAATGAACGCCTTCAAGCCCACCCCGGTGACCATCGCCTACGACGTGGGCTACGAGACCGTGTCCGAGGTGGAGGTGCGCTCGCTGGACCTGCTGGGCATCGACGTGGAGGAGAGCTCCTCCCGCGTCTATCCCCAGGGTGAGACCGCCTGCCACGTGGTGGGCTACACCAGCAAGATCTCGGCCACCCAGCTGGAGACCTACCAGAGCCAGGGCTATCCCAACGACGCCTACATCGGCTCCGACGGCATCGAGCGCAGCCTGGAGGATCAGCTCTCCCCGTACATCCAGTACCGCCAGGGCACCCGCACCGTGGAGGTGGACACCCGCGGCAAGGCCGTGCGCGAGCTGTCCTACACCCCGCCCACCAACGGCAACTCGGTGGTGCTGACCATCGACGTGGACCTGGAGGACTACATGGCCCGCCGCCTGCGCAGCGCCATACGCGACATCCGCGCCGAGCAGGAGGAATCGCTGCGGCGCGGGGGCTGGCAGCGCAGAAACGAGGAAGTGCTGAAGCAGTACGCCGAGGAGGGCCGCGAGATCAAGCTGGCGGCCACCGGCGCGATGGTGGCGATGGACCCCTACACCGGCCGCGTGCTGGGCATGGTCAGCGAGCCGGGCTTTGACCTGAGCATGTTCAACGACGGCAAGGTGGACCCCAGCCTGTGGAACTCGGTGCTGGAGGGCGACAACCCGCTCCTGAACCGCGCCATCGGCACCAAGGACGCCCCCGGCTCCATATTCAAGATGTGCACGGCGCTGGGCGGGCTCTCCGAGGGCGTGATCACCACCGATACGATCATCAACGACCGCGCCGAGGGCTTCACCGAGACCAACGCGGACCGGCCCGCCAAGTGCTGGACCTCCCATCCGGAGGAGCACCAGAACCAGAACCTGGAAAAGGCCCTGAAGAACAGCTGCAACATGTTCTTCTACACCGTGGGCTACCGGCTGGGCATCGAGCGGCTGTACCAGTGGGCGGCGGCCCTGGGCCTGACCAGCAAGACCAACATCGAGCTGCCCGGCGAGGCCACCAGCTTCGTGGGCAACCAGCACATGCTGTACGACCCGGAGAACTCCCCCACCTGGCAGAACACCGCCAAGCCGCTTCTGACCTACAACGCCATGAAGACCACGCTGGAGCAGATCATCGCGGAGCGCAAGATGAACGTGTCCGGCGAGGTGCTGGAGAAGGCGCTCAACGACCTGATGGCCATCTCCGTCAGCTACACCAGCAAGGAGCAGTGGTACCAGCCGATCCGTGAGATATTGCAGTACGACATCGGCCTGCCCAGGGAGTACATCTCCAGCCACTACATGGTCAACACCTTCGTCACCTATTTGGCGGACATCTACTGGACCCCCAACGAGACCATCATGTGCGCCATCGGCCAGTCGATCACCCAGGTGACCCCGGTGGCCGTCGCCCGCTACGTCAGCGCCATCGTCAACGGCGGCACCGTGTACGACGCCCAGATCGTGGACAAGATCATCGGCCCCGACGGCAGCGTGGTGCTGGAGAAGCAGCCGGTGGTCGCCAACCAGATCGATTCCGACCCCTCCTACTACGCGGCCATACGCGCGGGCATGGAGGACGTTACCGACGAGGTGGCCGGCGGTACCGCGGCCAAGTACTTCCTGAACAACAAGTACAAGATCGCCGCCAAGACCGGTACCTCCCAGAGGACCGAGCTGGACGTGGAGAACAACAGCTGGATGGTGGCCTACGCCCCGGCGGAGGCGCCCCGGGTGGTCGTGGTCTGCTACATCCAAAACGGCTATGCCGGCGCGTATTCCGCGTGGGCCATACGCCCGGTGATCAACTACTACCTGGACAACCTGGGCAACACCGAGAACGTATCGATGAGCGGAGAGTTTACGCTGTCGGACTGACAGGAGAAGGCATGCTTTCAAGAATCAAGGCATTTTTCAAATACATACGTGACAACCACTTCGACAGGAGCCTGATGCGGTATTTCGACTGGCCCCTGCTGATCATCGTGCTGCTCATATCGCTGTTCGGCGTGGTGTGCATCTTCAGCGCCACGTCCAGCCAGGTCGTCGAAGCGCCGGCCAACGTCATCGAGATGCTGGAAACCCAGTCCACCACCTATCCCCGCCTGCAGCTGATGTGGATCGGCGCGGGGCTCGTGGCCATGGCCGCCGTCATATTCTTCCCCTACCAGCTCTACGAGCGCTACGCCAACACCATCTACGCCGCCCAGATCATACTGCTGACGCTGACGCTCCTGATCGCCCAGGCCGGGCGCGGCGGCATGACCGCCTTCTTCAACTGGGGCAGCGACCGCGGCTTCCAGCCCTCGGAGATCTGCAAGATCGCCATCATCATCGCGCTGGCCAAGGCCTTCTCCGTGCGCACCAAGCCCATAAAGACCATCCACGACATCATACCGCTGGCCATCTACGTGAGCATACCGATGGTGCTGGTGGTGGCCCAGCCGGACGTGGGCACCGCGCTGGTGTACCTGGCCGTGTTCAGCGTGATGGTGCTGGTGTCCGGCACCAGCGGCAAGCTGATCTGGGGCGTCATCGGCATGCTGGTGGTGCTGCTGATCCCGCTGTGGTACTTCATGAACAACTCCGCCTCCGAAAACTTCCGCTTCACCCGCATACTGATGTGGCTGAACCCGGAGGCCTACCCCGACGAGGCGCGGCAGATCATCAACGGCCAGATCGCCATCGGCTCCGGCGGCGTGTTCGGCAAGGGCATCGTGTCCCCCGGCAGCTTCGCGTCGCTGGGCTACATCTCCGACGACCACACCGACTTCATATTCGCCATCGTCTGCGAATCCTTCGGCCTGGTGGGCGGCATATCGCTGCTCATCGGCTACGCGCTGCTGATCGGCCGGCTGATCGTGCTGGCCGTGCGCACCAAGGACCCCTACGGCTCCTACCTGATCGTGGGCGTACTGGCCATGCTGCTGTTCCACATCGTCGAGAACGTGGGCATGGTGATCGGCCTGCTGCCCGTCACGGGCATTCCCCTGCCCTTCGTCAGCTACGGCGGCTCCAACATGCTGACCAACATGATGGGCATCGGCATCGTGCTGAACGTGGTGATGCGCTCCCGCCAGCACGAGCAGCGCCAGCACACCGGCACCGAGAAGATCATCAGCCTGAAGCGGGACTGACCGCGCCCGCCGCCGGATGAATCCCTCCCCCCGCGCATATGCTTTCGCGATGGGAGGGATTTTTATGTCGGCAAGCAGCACACTGCAGATTCACACCCAGATGCGGCCGGAGGAGGCCCGGCCCGCCCAGGTCCGGCAGCGCCGCCGGGGCTGGCCGAAGCGGCGGCGGAGCGCGGCGCGGGAGGGGGCCCGGCACAGCTACGGCGACCGGCTGCTGCGCAACGGCGCCATCGCCTGCGCGCTGCTGCTGGGCATACTGGCGCTGGGCAACATCCGCCAGCCCTGGGCCGAGAAGGCGGCGCAGGGCATCGAGAAGGCGCTGAGCATGCGCATCAACCTGGACGACTCCATCGGCGAGCTGACCTTCGTCAAGCACCTCATGCCCGAATCGGCGCTGGTGTTCCTGAACGTTTCGGGCGGCGCCCGGATGGCCATGCCCGCCGAGGGCGAGGTCTCCCACGCCTGGAGCGCCGTGCAGCCCTGGCTGATGCTCGACGGCGACAGCCGAGCGGTGTGCGCCGCCGCCGCGGGCACCGTCACCGCGGTGAGCAAGCTCTCGGACGGGCGCTACGGCCTGCTGGTGGACCACGGCCAGGGGCTTGAGAGCGTGTACGCCAATCTGACCGAGGCCTCGGTGCAGATGGGCGACGCCGTCAGCCGCGCCCAGGTGCTGGGCGCGTGCGAGGGCGGCCTGTACTTCGAGCTCCGCCAGGACGGCGAGAGCGTCGACCCCACCGAGAGGCTGGGCCTGTGATGGCGCTGACGGCCGGCCGGACCCGCGTCACCGCCCATCCGCTGGCGCTGATGTTCCCGCTGCTCTCGGCGGCGCTGGGCGGGGCCGGGGAGGCCGCCGCGCTGGGCGTCGCCCTCTTGGTACACGAGGGGGCCCACCTGCTGGCGGCGAAGTGCCTGAACGTGGGCGTGACCGAGCTTCGGCTGATGCCCTTCGGCGCGGCCATATCGATGGCGAACCCCTACGCCCTGGCGCCCCGCCGCCTGTTCGCCGTGGCGGCGGCGGGGCCGCTGGGCAGCGCGCTGGCCCTGCTGGCGTCCGCGGCGCTGGCCCAATGGGGGCTGCTCTCCCCCGCCCCGGCGCTGGCATTCATGCGGGTCAACGGGGTGCTGGCGCTGTTCAACCTGTTGCCCGCACTGCCGCTGGACGGCGGGCGGATGCTGTACGCGCTGCTGTTTCCCCGGTTTGGCAAGCCCCGGGCCGCAAGGCTCGGCATACGGCTGGGCCAGGCCCTGGCCGCGCTGCTGCTCATGCTGGCGGTCTGGGGCTGGTTTGCGCGGGGCACGGTCAACCTGAGCCTCATCCTGGCGGCGGTGTTCCTGGTCGCCTCCGGCCCCGACGAGCGCCGCGCCCTGTCGGACACGCGCGTGCAAACGCTGCTCAGCGAACTTCGGCCCGTCAGGGGACCTGTGCCCGCCCGGCTGTGGGCCATCGACGCGGCCTGCCCCGCCTCCGAAGCCCTGCGCGTGGCCCGCCCCGACGTTCTCACGCTGTACGCGGTATACGAAGGCAGCCGCCTGTCGTCCATCACGGACGACAGGCGGCTGCTGAAGGCAATGCTGGAGGGCAGTCTATAGCCCGTCCACTTCCTCCTGGCTCATCATGCCCACGTTCTGCTTCTCAAACACCCGCGCGGCCTTTTCGCCGTCGGAGAGGCGCAGTATCATGTGGGCCTCGCCCGGCTTGGAGGCGCGCAGGAACGAATACATGTACTCGACGGACAGGTCCGCCTTTTCCACGATGTCCAGCAGCTCGCACAGGCCCAGCGGGCGGTCCGGCACCTTGGCGCAGATCACGTGGTTGATCTTGGCGATGTAGCCGTTGTCCCGCAGCAGCTTCAGCGCGTCGTCGGTGGCGCCGCTGGCCAGTATCATGCGGATGATGCCGAAGTTTTGCGTGTCCGCCACCGACAGGGCCAGCATGTCCACGCCGGCGTTGCCCAGCAGCTGCGTCATCTCCCGCAGCGCGCCGTTGCGGTTTTCAAGGAATACGGAAATCTGCTCGATAAACATAGCGCCTGCCTCCCCGATTACAGTTTGCGGTTGTCGATCACGCGCTTGGCCTTGCCCTCGCTGCGCGGTATGGACTTCGGCGCGACCAGCGTCACCTTGGAGGCGATGCCCACCACGGACTTGATCTGGCCGGTGATGTACTTGCGGACGTTCTCGATGTGGGCCACGGTGTCGCCGAACATGTCCTCGGTCATCTCCACCTGCACCTCCAGCGTGTCGGAGGAGTTCACCCGGTCCACGATCAGCATGTAGTGCGGCGCGACGCCGTCGGCGCGCACCAGCACCGATTCGATCTGGCTGGGGAACACGTTCACGCCGCGGATGACCAGCATGTCGTCGGTGCGGCCGGTGATGCGGCCCATGCGGGCGAACGTGCGGCCGCAGTGGCACTTGTCGTCGGTGAGGGTGCAGATGTCGTGGGTGCGGTAGCGCATCATGGGCATGCCGGTCTTGGTGATGGTGGTGAACACCAGCTCGCCGGGCATGCCGTAGGGCAGCTGCTCGCCGGTGGTCGGGTTGATGATCTCGGCGATCACGTGGTCCTCGTTGATGTGCATGCCCTGCTTCTCCAGGCACTCGAAGGCCACGCCGGGGCCGGCGATCTCGGTCAGCCCGTAGATGTCGCAGGCGTCGATCTCCAAGAGGCCCTCGATGCGCTCGCGCATCTCCTCGGTCCAGGGCTCCGCGCCGAAGCAGCCCGACTTCAGCTTCAGGTCCTTCGCCGGGTCGATGCCCATCTCGCGGATGGTCTCGCCCAGATAGGTGGCGTAGGAGGGCGTGCAGCACAGGAGCGTGGTGCCCAGGTCCTTCATCATCATGATCTGGCGGGCGGTGTTGCCGCTGGACATCGGTATGACCATCGCGCCGATTTTGTCCGCGCCCTGGTACGCGCCGAAGCCGCCGGTGAACAGGCCCAGGCCGTAGGTGACCTGTACGATGTCGTCCTTCGTGGCCCCGGCGGCGGTCAGCGTGCGGGCCATCATCTGGCTCCACACCTCGATGTCGTTTCGGGTGTAGCCGGACACGATGGGCTTGCCGGTGGTGCCGGAGGAGCCCTGTATGCGCACGATCTCGCTCTTGGGCGCGGCCAGCAGGTCGAAGGGGTAATAGTCCCGCAGGTCGGTCTTTTCCATGAAGGGCAGGTACTTCAAATCCTCCACGCTGCGGATGTCCTCGGGCCTGACGCCCGCCTCGTCCATGCGGGCCCGGTACATGGGCACGTTTTCGTATTCCAGCTTTACGGTGGCCGCCAGGCGCTCGCTCTGCAGCTGGTGCAGCTCGTCGCGGCTGATGCACTCCATCGCGGGATCGTAGATCCGGTGTTCTCTCTGGCGCATTTGTTTCAAACCCTTTCCGTTGCCGATCCAACTGGGCGCATTATAGCACCATTCAGATGGACTTTCATGGTTTTTCCGTTAAAATGCCCGGGCTCAGCGGCCCACCTGCTCGGCCACCAGCTGCTTCGCGCCGTAGATCTCGCGCAGCTTCGGCTTTTCGATCTTGCCGGTGGGGTTGCGGGGCACGGTAGCGAATATGATCCTGCGGGGGCGCTTGTAGCGGGGCAGCCCCTGGCAGAAGGCCTCGATGTCGGCCTCGGTGCACTGGGCCTCGGGCTTCAGCTCGATGATCGCCGCGGCGATCTCGCCCAGGCGCGGGTGCGGTATGCCGATGACGGCCACGTCCTTGATGGCGGGATGGGCGCGCAGGAAGTCCTCGATCTGCACCGGGTACAGGTTTTCGCCGCCGGTGATGATGACGTCCTTCTTGCGGTCCACCAGGTAGATGAAGCCGTCCTCGTCCTGCATGGCCATGTCGCCGGTCCACAGCCAGCCGTCGTGGAGCACCTCGGCGGTGGCCTTCGGGTCCTTGTAATAGCAGGTCATGACGCCGGGGCCCTTCACGGCCAGCTCGCCGACCTCGCCCCGCTTCACGTCCTGGCCCTTCTCGTCGATGATGCGGGCCTGCCAGCCGTAGCCGGGAACGCCGATGGCGCCCACCTTCTCGATGTTCTCGACGCCCAAGTGCACGCAGCCCGGGCCGATGGACTCGGACAGGCCGTAGTTCGTGTCGTACTGGTGGTTCGGGAACTTCTCGCGCCAGCGCTTGATCAGGCTGCGGGGCACCGGCTGCGCGCCGATGTGCATGAGCCGCCACGCGCTCAGATCGTACTGGGACAGGTCGATCTCGCCCCGGTCGATGGCGTCCAGTATGTCCTGGGCCCACGGCACCAGCAGCCACACGATGCTGCAGTGCTCCTCGGCGGCGGTCTTGATGATGGTCAGCGGCTTCACGCCCTTGAGCAGCACGCCCCGGCCGCCCACCAGGAAGCTGCCGAACCAGTGCATCTTCGCGCCGGTGTGGTACAGCGGCGGTATGCACAGGAACACGTCGTCGTGGGTCTGGCCGTGGTGGTTCTGCTCGGTCTTCGCGGCGTGCATCAGGCTCTCGTGGTTGTGCAGTATCGCCTTGGGAAAGCCCGTGGTGCCGGAGGAGAAGTAGATGGCCGCGTCGTCTTCGTCGGTCAGCTTCACGTCGGGGGCGGCGCTGGGCTGGTTGGAGGCCAGGTGCAGGAAGTTTTCGGCAAAGGTCGGGCAGTTGTCGCCCACGTAGAACAGCAGCTTCACGCGGGGGATCTGGTCGATGATCTCCTCCACACGGCCGATGAACTCCGGCCCGAAGAACAGCGCGTCCACGTCGGCCAGGTCCGCGCAGTAGCGGATCTCGTCGGCGGAATAGCGGTAGTTCATCGGCACGGCCAGGGCCCCGGTCTTCAGCACGCCGAAGTAGATCGGCAGCCACTCCAGGCAGTTCATCAGCAGTATCGCGACCTTGTCGCCCTTCTTGATGCCGCGGCTGAGCAGCAGGTTGGCGCAGCGGTTGGCCTTCTCCTCGAACACGCCCCAGCTGATCTCGCGCCGGAACTCCTCGGAGGTGCCGCGCTCGATCAGCTCGTACTCCTTCCAGGTGACGCGACGGTCCTCGCGCACCTCGGGGTTCAGCTCCACCAGGGCGATCTCATTGGCGTACAGCTTCGCGTTGCGTTCCAGTATCTCGGTGATTGGCATTGTCTTTGGCCTCCTGAATAAAATATGTTCTTTACTGCTCCGGGTACGGCTCCTGGTTGGTGCCGTCCTGCCACAGGCGCTCGATGTTGTAGTACTGGCGCTCCTCCGGGTGGAAGATGTGCACGATCACGTGGGCGTAGTCCAGCACGATCCAGCGGGCGCCGTTCTTGCCCTCCTTGCGCCGGGGCTCCACGCCCGCCTCGGCCAGCTTGTCCTCCAGGTCCTCGGCCAGCGAGCTCACGTTCTGCACGTTGCGGCCGCTGGCGACCACAAAGAAGTCGGTGATGGAGGTCATGTGGCCGACCTCCAATATCTGTATGTCGGTCGCGCCCTTTTCGTCCAGTATCTTCGCGATCTTGTTCGCAAGTGCCTTGGGATCCGTCATTGCTTTGGCCCTCCTTATCCTTTTTTCTTCATATCGTCGGGGTGCTTCTGCCTGATCACATCCATCATCCTCTGGGTTCGGGGGTGCGCCTTCTGCCCGCGGCTCTTCAGGTGCTTCGAGGACAGCTCCGCGCAGTACACCGCCGCCTGCCAGATGTCCGATTCCGCCAGCCGCCGCGCCTTCACCATGCCGGGGAAGACCTCGCGGCCGGGCTCGATGAAGTCCGCCACGTAGATCAGCGCGTCCATCGCCGACATCTCGCCGTCCCCCAGCGTGTGCTTGCGTATGGCGCTGAGGATCTGCGGGTCCCGCACGCCGAACATGTCCCGGGCCACGATCATGCCGGCCGGGGCGTGCAGCACGGCCCGCGTCTCCAGCTCGGCCTGGTCCAGGTCCGTCAGGTTCGCCGTGACCATCGCCACCATCTCGTCCAGCGGCATGGGCTTGGCGCAGTCGTGCAGCAGGCCCGCCAGCCGCGCCCGATGGGGGTCGACGCCGCAGCGCGGGGCCAGCCGCATGGCCGTGTCCGCCACGCCCAGCGTGTGCTCGAAGCGGTGCCCGGTGAGCATGCCCCGCAGGCGCTCCACGATCTGCGCCTCGGTGTAGTCGCACAGATACAGGCCGTGGTCGCGGATGTAAGCGTCGATCGCCGCGGGCACCAGGGTCGATATGTCCCGGCCCTCGGCCACCCGGTGGCGTATCGCGGTGGAGGAGACCTCCGGCCCGCTCACCGACAGCACGTCCACCTTCGCGCCGTAGCAGGCGCTGATGGCGTGGGCCCGCAGCGCGGTCAGCGCCTTGTCCGTGCCCGGGCGGCAGGCGGTGGCGAAGTCGCACAGCCGCGCGATGCGGGGAAACTCCCGCCAGCTGTCCAGCTTGTTCAGCGTGTCCCCGCCCACGATGTAGGTCCACCGCACGTCGGGGTACTCCACCGACAGCGCCGTCAGCGTCTCCACCGTGTAGGTCGCGCCCTCCCGGCGGACCTCCAGGTCGTTGACGAACATGTTCTCATAGGGCCTGGCCGCCAGCTCGGCCATGGCCAGCCGGTCCCGCTTGTCGGTGCGCACCCGCTTGTAGGGCGGGTCCCCGGAGGGCAGCAGCATCACCCGGTCCAGCCCCAGCTCCCCCATCGCCGCCAGCGCGATCTCGATGTGGCCGTTGTGGATGGGGTTCAGGGTCCCCCCGAGTATGCCGATCTTCATGCGCGCGCCTCCCGCACATCCTGTGATAATTGATTATAACACAAGTTCGGAAAAGTATCCATAGGGAATGGAAATTTAAACCATTCCCGGTCATTCATACGTCAGCACCGTGCGCATGCCGTCCGCGCCGCACACCGCGCCCGGAAAGCGCGCGCGGGCGGCGGGGGCGCAGGCCTCCGGGTCCTCGACCCGCTGGGAGTAGTGGCAAAGCCACAGCCGCCGCGCGCCGGCCTCGGCCGCCAGCGCCCCGGCCTGGGAGAAGGTCATGTGCCCCCGCTCCAGGGCCAGCGCCGCGTCGCCGTCGTCC
>JAFYBB010000257.1 GCA_017540445.1 Clostridia bacterium
CTGGACATGGCCATACTGCGCGCCGGCGACGCCGAGGGCAGCTGCTGCCACCGGGTGTTCTGGAAGTACGAGCGCGTGGCGGCGGGGAAGGGCTACTTCCTGCACACCTATCTGAAGGACGGCAACCCCATCCCCAGCTTCACCGGAGACCCGGAGACGGTGGCCCTGGACGACGGCTCGGCCTTCCAGATCGCCGAGGCGCTTTGGAACGGCCTGAACGCGGACAACCGGGTCTCGCTGTGGGTCTGTACCCGCGACCTGAACACCGGCAGGACCGACACCGCCATCATCAACGCGAACGCATAACGGAGGGCATACCATGGCACATGAAATCCAACTGAAGTACGGCTGCAACCCCAACCAGAAGCCCTCCCGCATATTCATGGAGGGCGGAGAACTGCCGCTGGAGGTCGTCAACGGCCGCCCCGGCTACATCAACTTCCTGGACGCGCTGAACAGCTGGCAGCTGGTCTGCGAGCTGAAAAAGGCCACCGGCATGCCCGCCGCGGCCTCCTTCAAGCACGTGAGCCCAGCCGGCGCGGCCCTCGGCAATCCCCTGACGGACGTGCTGCGCCAGATCTACTTCGTGCCCGCGGACATGGAACTTTCCCCGCTGGCCTGCGCCTATGCCCGCGCCCGCGGCGCGGACCGCATGTCGTCCTTCGGCGACTTCATCGCGCTGTCCGACGTGTGCGACGCGCCAACGGCGCAGCTGATCCGCCACGAGGTGTCCGACGGCATCATCGCCCCCGGCTACACCGACGAGGCGCTTTCGATTTTGAAGGAGAAGCGCAAGGGCGGCTACAACATCATCAGGATCGACCCCGACTACGTGCCGGAGGAGATCGAGCGCAAGCAGGTGTTCGGCATCACCTTCGAGCAGGGCCGCCAGAGCCTTCTGATCGACGAGGCCATGATCTCAAACGTGGTCACCGCCAACAAGGCGCTGACCGCCGATCAGAAGCGGGACCTGCTGGTCGCGCTGATCACGCTGAAGTACACCCAGTCCAACTCCGTCTGCTACGTGAAGGACGGCCAGGCCATCGGCGTGGGCGCGGGCCAGCAGAGCCGCATCCACTGCACGCGGCTGGCGGGCGGCAAGGCCGACAACTGGCACCTCAGGCAGCACGAAAAGGTGCTGAACCTGCCCTTCCGCGCGGACGTGGGCCGGCCCGACCGGGACAACGCCATCGACGTGTACATCTCCGAGGACTGGCAGGACGTGCTGGGCGAGGGCCGCTGGGAGCGCCTGTTCACCAAGCGCCCCGAGATACTGACCCGCGAGGAGAAGCGGGCGTACCTGGACACCGTCACCGGCGTGGCCCTGGGCAGCGATGCCTTCTTCCCGTTCAGCGACAACATCGAGCGCGCCCACCGCAGCGGCGTGACCTGCATCGCCCAGCCCGGCGGCTCCATCCGCGACGACCTGGTGATCGAGAAGTGCGACGAGTACGGCATTGCGATGGCGTTTACGGGGATACGGCTGTTCCACCATTGACAGGGAGTAGGGAGTAGGGAGTAGGGAGTAGGGAGTAGGGGAACGGCGGGAGGCCGTTCTGAAATCGCAGGAAAATGGAAATCGCAAACAACATTCTGAAGAAGCTGTTTGAGAACGTGTACTTCATCACCGGCACAGCCTATGCGGGTAAGTCCACGATGGTGCGGTTGCTGGCGGAGAAGTACGGCGGCGTGTTCTGCGGGGAGAATTATCACGACGCGCTGATGGACCTGACCGACCCTGAGCACCAGCCGAACCTTGGGTATTGCCGGACGATGTCCGGCTGGCAGGAGTTCGTGAGCCGCACGCCAGTGGCCTACGCCGACTGGATCGACGGCACGGCCCGGGAGGCGGCGCAGCTGGAGGTCATCGAACTGATCCGCCGAACCGCGGGCGGGCGCAGGGTGTTCGTCGATACGAACATCTCCGTGGACGCGCTGCGGGAAATATCCGATTATCACCGGGTCGCCGTCATGCTCAGCGACCCGGCGGTGTCCGTCAGCAGGTTTTTCGACCGGCCGGACGCCGAAAAGCAGTTCATCTATCAGCAGCTGCTTCAGGCGCCGGACCCGGATTTCGCCCTCGCGAACTATCGGGCCATACTGGAGCGGATCAACAGCCCAGAGAACTACCGAAGGCTTGAGGACAGCGGCTTTTTCGTGCTGAAGCGGGACGAGGGCCGCACACCGGAGCAGACGCTCACCATACTGGAAAGGCACTTTGAACTTGTGGAGGATGAAACATGAAGCTACTGGTCGTCGGCGGCGGCGGGCGCGAGCACGCCATCATCAAAAAGCTGAAGCAGAACCCGGACGTGACGGAAATCGTCGCCCTGCCCGGCAACGCGGGCATCGCGCAGGACGCCGCGTGCGTGAACATCAAGGCCACGGACATCGACGGCATCGCCCAATACGTGAAGGGCCACCCGGTGGACTTCGCCGTGGTGGCGCCGGACGACCCGCTGGCACTGGGCTGCGTGGACCGGCTGCACGCGCTGGGCGTGAAGTGCTTCGGCCCGGACGCCAAGGCCGCCCGCATCGAGGCCAGCAAGGTGTTCGCCAAGAACCTGATGAAAAAGTACGGCATCCCCACCGCGGCCTACGAGGTGTTTGACGACGCCGCGAAGGCGCTGGAGTACGTGAAGACCTGCGCGCTGCCGGTGGTCATCAAGGCCGACGGCCTGGCGCTGGGCAAGGGCGTAACGATCTGCATGACGCGGGAAGAGGCGGCTGACGCGGTGAAGGCCTGCATGCTGGACGGGGCCTTCGGCGCGTCCGGCAGCCGCATCGTGGCCGAGGAATACCTGGAGGGCCCGGAGGTCTCGGTGCTGGCCTTCACCGACGGCAAGGTCGTAAAGCCCATGGTCTCCAGCATGGACCACAAGCGGGTGGGGGACGGCGACACCGGCCCCAACACCGGCGGCATGGGCACCATCGCGCCGAACCCCTGCTACACCCCCGACGCGGCCGGGCGCTGCATGAAGGAGATCTTCCTGCCCACCATCGCCGCCATGAACGCCGAGGGCTGCCCGTTCAGGGGCTGCCTGTACTTCGGCCTGATGGTCACGAAGGACGGCCCGAAGGTCATCGAATACAACTGCCGCTTCGGCGACCCGGAGACCCAGGTGGTGCTGCCGCTTTTGAAGAGCGACCTGCTCACGGTCATGCTGGCCTGCGAGGACGGCACCCTCGCCGACACGCCGGTGGAATTCTCGGACGGCGCGGCCTGCTGCGTGATGCTGGCCTCCGGCGGCTATCCCGGAAAATACGAAAAGGGCAAGGTCATCGACCTGGGCAATGCGCCGCAGATGGCCGAAATCTACCACAG
>JAFYBB010000258.1 GCA_017540445.1 Clostridia bacterium
GCCTGCTGCAGCGGCCCCAGAGCGCGCGGGCGCTGCGCTGGCTGTCCGAGCGGCTGGGCGGGCTCGAATGGGCCGGGCACCTGCGTTACCTGGTGACCCGGGTGAACCGGGCCGGCGAACTGATGCTGATCTTCTGCGCCGACGCGCCCCTCCGGGACGCGCTGCGCCGCCTGTCCCCTGCCCTGCGCGCCGATCTGCCCGAGCTGAAGTCGCTGTATCTGTGCCATCTGAACCGCCGCCCCGCCCACGCGCTGGACGGGCGCTGCGAGCGCATCGACGGCCAGCCGGCGCTGGCGGAGCGGCTGTGCGGCCTCGAATTTGAAATATCGCCCCAGTCCTTCTTCCAGGTCAACCCGGACCAGGCCGAGGTCCTCTATGGCGAGGCGCTGCGGGCCGCGGGCCTTTCCGAGGGCGGCGACGCGCGGGTGCTGGACGCCTACTGCGGCGCGGGCACCATCACGCTGGCGGCGGCGCGGCTGGCGCGGCACGCCACCGGCATCGAGATCGTGTCCCCCGCCATCGACGACGCCCGCCGCAACGCCCGGCGCAACCGCCTCTCGGGCCGCGCCGACTTCATCTGCGGCGACGCCGCCCGGGAGATCCCCCGGCTGCTCAGTGGCGGCGAGCGCTTCGACGCCGCCATACTCGACCCGCCGCGCAAGGGCTGCGACGAGGCGCTCCTGGACGCCCTCGTCGCCGCGCGCATCCCCCGCGTCGCCTACGTCTCCTGCAACCCCGCCACCCTCGCCCGCGACGTGAAGCGCCTGGCCGCCGGCGGCTACCGCCTCGACTGGGCCCGGCCGGTAGACATGTTTCCGTGGACGGGGCACGTCGAATCAGTTGTGAAACTCACTCGAGCCGGGTTGTGACTGTATAAATGCTGTTATTGCATTGACAGATAATTGAAGTTGATTCTTATATAGCTTTAGCGCGGAGGGAAGGAAAAAGTTGAAGTACCAATACAAAGAAATGCCTGAATCTATGAGGGGGACGTACGGAGAATTCGCAAAAAACTTCGGGTTTAATTGGAAAGAATTCATTATGGGAATACCGACACCGATGTTTCTTGTCACAACATATAAATCTAACGGACAGCCTAATGCTACAATGCAGTCATGGGCAGGATTTACGAGTGCGAATCATGGAAGCGGGTATTATGTAATTCTATGCAGCGTGAATAAGTGTGGACATCTTTACCAAAGCCTGCATGAAAAGAAGGTAGCAGTGCTGAATTTCATGTCTTCTGATTTATACGAAACCTGCATGAAGACGATACAGAACAATCAGTTCGAGACGGATGAGATAACTTCATCAGGGCTTACTGTGGAAAAAGCTTCATGGATAGAAGCGCCGATGGTCGCTGAATGTTTCATGAACCTTGAGTGCCAATATTCATGGGAGAAAGAAATTGTACCGGGTGATGATCATGTTATGATTTGCCTTGAAGTCGTAGGCGGGCATATAGAAAAGGATTATATGGAGGATATGTTCGGAGGTAAAGGGACTCTTTACAATGTCCATTATCCGATAAATCCGGAAGCTGTGAAAGAAAAAGGTTGCGATTATGTAGCTGCACTTAGGAAAATAAATCAATCATACGAATATTGATCATTAACAATGCAGCGAAATGCTAAAAGCAGTGACAAATTCCAGTTTGTCAGTATGTTCCCTCGAACCACAAATCGGAATGGCATTAACATCATAGAGACGAGGTGACGCAGGGTGAACCAGGACCCTTTCAAAGCGTATCTCAGGCAGTCCGAACCGGACAAGCGGCACAAGGGCTATGCCTGGCATACGGCCATTGGCCTGCAGGCGGTCGACGGGCTGAAGACGTCAGATTATCTGGCGCATACCGCCGTCCGCAATATCGAGGGCGAGATATCCTTTGAAGAGGCCAACGCGCTCCTGCAGACCTACTATGAGGAGAACCCGCCCCGCGATGCGGAGGACCGCACGGAGGAGGCCGACAAGGTCGCGGCCAGAATCGCTGCGCTCCTGTCCGAAAGAGCGTTCAGCTTCACGCCGAACGCGTATCTCTCCATTCACAGGAAGCTGTTCACAGGCATCTATCCGCACGCGGGCCACATCCGGAATTACAATATCACGAAGAAGGAATGGGTGCTGAACGGCGCGTCCGTGCTCTATGGCAGCGCTACGGAGCTCATGGCGACTCTGGATTACGACCTGTCGGAGGAGAAGAAGTTTTCCTATAAGGGCCTTTCTATGGACGGGATCATCCGTCACCTCGCGGTATTCATATCGAGGCTGTGGCAGATTCATGTGTTTGCAGAGGGCAATACCCGGACGACGGCGGTGTTTTTCATACAATATCTGAGGACGCTGGGCTTTGATGTGACCAACGACATATTCGCCGAGCATGCCTGGTACTTCCGCAATTCCCTCGTCCGGGCCAACTACAGCGACCTGATAAACGGCATCCATGAGACGACGGAGTATCTGGAGCTGTTTCTGAGGAATCTGCTGCTCAACGAGAAGCATCCGCTTCATAACCGGACATTGCACATCAGCGGAGCGTTTAAGTCGCCGAAAAAAGTGAACATTGAAGGCCAAAACGCGAACATTGAAGCAGAAAAAGTGAACATTGAAGATATGTTTACGGTGAAGACGGCTTCTCATGTTTGCAAACTGTTGGAGACATTTGGCTTTCAAACGATCTTTGGCCGGTCAGATGTGCAAAATGTTCTTGGCCTGAAGCCGACCAGAAGTACCGCGCTGCTCCATAAGTTGACAGAGAAAGGTATCATCGAGCCGGTAGCCGGGCATGGCAAGGGGAAATACAGGTTCAGGCAGCGGCAAGGTTGAGGCAGATCCCCCGGCACGCGGCGCCGACATCCAATTGACGGTCAATACGGAAGGAGCGTCCCATGAGCCTGATACGCGCGATGATCCAGACCCATCTGGGCGATGGGTATTCGAGGGAGAAGCTGGCGCACATCCAGCGGCGCAGGCTGAAGGCGCTGGTGGATTTCGCCCGGAAGAACAGCCCGTACTACGCGGCGCTGTACCGGGACATCGGCGAAGGCTTTCGCCTCGATGACCTGCCGCCCGTCGGCAAGCCGGAGCTGATGGCGAGCTTCGACCGCGTGCTGACCGACCGCCGGGTGACGATGAAGCGGGTCGACGCGTTCTGCGAAGACCTGGAGAACGTGGGGCGGATGCTCGACGGGAAGTACCTGGTGTTCAGGACCTCCGGCTCCACGGGCCACCCGGCGGTCGTGCTGTACGACAAGGGCTGTATCGACGTCTCCTCCGCCGTGGCGGCATTTCGCACGTTCGCGCGGCGCGAGGATTACAGGGCGTTCATGCGCCACGGCAAGAAGACCGCGGGCGTATTTGCAAACTACGGCTTCTACCTGGCCTGCGGGATGTCCCGCTACCTCCAGCTGAAGATGCCCGGCAGGCAGACCAAGATCACGGTGGACGTCAACGCCCCTCAGGCGCAGATCGTCCGGGAGCTCAACGCCTTCCGGCCCGCCATGCTCAGCGGCTACCCGTCCAACCTGGCGCTGCTGGCGGACTGCGACGCGCTCAACATCCGCCCCGACGTGGTGATCACCGGCGGAGAGCTTCTGACGGACGCCGTGCGCCGGAAGCTGGCGGACAAATTCGGGTGCTGGGTGCAGACCCACTACTCCTGCACCGAGGCCGGCGAGATCGCCTGCGAGTGCGCCGAGGGGCACCTGCACATCAACGAGGACTGGGTGATCGTGGAGCCGGTCGACCGGGACAACCGGCCCGTGGGCTGCGGCGTCCTCTCCGACAAGGCGCTGATCACGAACCTGGCCAACCGCGTCCAGCCCTTCATACGCTATGAACTGACGGACCGGATCGTCGTCCACGACGAGCAGTGCCCCTGCGGCAGGAACACGCGGTGGGTCGAGATTGAGGGCCGCACCGACGATACGCTTGAATTTGAGGGCGGCGTCCGGGTCGCCCCGATGTCGCTATACAAGATTCTGGAAGAGGTCAAGGGCATCCGCCGGTTCCAGCTGATCCAGACGGGGCCGAAGCGACTGGAGCTGCGGCTGACCGGCGATCAGCGGGAGGCGGGCTTTGCCCAGGCGCAGCGGGATCTCACGGCCTTCCTCGGCGGCAAGGGCGTGACGGGGCTGGAGATCGCGCTGTCCGACCAGCCGCCGCAGGCCGATGCGGTCAGCGGCAAGTTCAAGCACATCCTGAAAAAAGAGTGGAAAAGCGCGGACTGATATGATATAATAAAACCATTGTATCGCAACCATCGAACCGGCCGGGAGGTGGACGGCCCCATGGAACAGACGCCAAAACCGATGCGCATCGCGGTGATCGACGACGACCGGATGAGCCTGCGGCTGGCGCGCCGGGTCTTTGAGAAGGCGGGCGTCGAGGGCGCGTACCTCGACTCCGGCGCGGAGGCCCTCGACTATCTCGGCGGCGCGCCCGGCGTCGACCTGGTGCTGCTGGACGTGTACATGCCGGACATGAACGGCTTCGACGTGCTGAAGCACCTGAAGGCGGATCCGATGTACCGCAACGTGCCGGTGGTGTTCCTGACCGGCGACGAGGACGTGAAGACGGAGACGGCCGGCCTGCACGCGGGGGCCGCGGACTTCATCCGCAAGCCCTTCGCCGCCGAGGTGCTGCTGAAGCGGGTCAAAAACATCATCGAGCTGAACCGCCTGCACGGCGACATGGCCAGCGAAATTCGCGCCAAGACGGAAAAGCTGTCCCGGGCCTACATACAGATCGTGGAGGCGCTGGCCGCCTCCGTGGACGCCAAGGACAGGTATACCCACGGCCACTCCTCCCGCGTCGCCGCGTATTCCAGGGAGATCGCACGGCGCGCCGGGTTCAGCGCCCAGGAGCAGGACACCGTGTTCATGATGGGCCTGCTGCACGACGTGGGCAAGATCGGCGTCGCGGACTCGATCATCAACAAGAACGGCAAACTGACCGACGAGGAGTACGCCGTCATCAAGACCCACCCCGCGGTGGGCGCGGAAATACTGAAGAAGATCACCGACCTGCCGGAGCTGATGGTGGGCGCCCGCTGGCACCACGAGCGCTACGACGGGCGCGGCTACCCCGACGGCCTGGCCGGCGAGGCCATACCGGAGGTGGCGCGGATCATCGCCGTGGCGGACACCTACGACGCCATGACCAGCAACCGCAGCTACCGCGGCGCGCTGTCCCAGCAGAAGGTCCGCTCCGAGATCGAGCGCTGCCGGGGCAGCCAGTTCGACCCGCGGTTTGCCGACATCATGCTTGCCATGATCGACGAGGACCCGGATTACCGGATGAGGGAGCGCTGAACATGGTCGATTTGAAAGCGCTGGCGGCGCTGGGCGTCGACGCGGAGGCGGGCTTGGCGTACTGCGCCGACGACCCGGAGTTCTACGCGGAGATGCTGGGCGAATACGCCGACGAAGCCCGGATGGGGCTGGAGGAGCTGGAGCGGTTCTTCGCCGGGCAGGACTGGGAGCGCTACGGCATACGCGCCCACTCGATCAAGAGCACCTCGCGCACGATCGGCGCGGCGGCCTTCTCGGAGCTGGCTCGGGAGATGGAATTCGCGGCCAGGGCGGGCCGGGCCGGGGACATCGCCGCGCGCCACGCGACTTTTGTCGCCGGGTACCGGCAGCTCGCCGGGGGCATACGCAAGGTCCTCGGCTGATCGGGGAGGTTCGCCATGCGCAAAGCCGTCCGCCACATACTCAATCCCGAGCTGCCGCTGCGCAGCCGGATGTTCCAGCTGCTGTCCACCATCGCGCTGGCGGAGTTCATCATCGTGTCCGTGTACACCGTGGTGACCGGCGGCGACGCGGACCACATCGCCGTCATGCTGACCGGCACGGTGCTGTTCGCCTTTACCGTGGCCTGGACGTTCCGCTCCGGCCGCATGCGGGCGGGCTCGGCGGTGTCGGGGCTGCTGTACTACGCGCTGTACCCGCTGACCTTCTTCTCCTCCGGCGGCCTGTACGGCGGCGCGCCGGTGGTGTTCGCGTTCGCGCTGGTGTACGTGTTCCTGGTGACGGAGAAGTGGGAGCGGATCGCCTGTATGGCCGCCTGCGTGGCCGTCAGCAGCGCGTGCTACGCCATGTCCTACCTGCACCCCCAGCTGCTGGATCGGCACACGGTGGCCATGGAGCACGCGGAATCGCTGTTGTCGATACTGCTGGTGACGCTGCTGCTGTGCGCGCTGTTCGCGTTCGTGACCGAGGTGTACCGCACCGAGAACCGCATCGTCCAGAAGCAGAAGCTGGAGATCGAGGAGCTGAACCGGAGCCAGAAGCGCTTCTTCTCCAACATGAGCCACGAGATCCGCACGCCGCTCAACGCCATCATCGGCCTGAACGAGATGACGCTGCGGGAGGACATCCCGGACGGGGTGCGCGAAAACGCGGTGAACATCGAGGTGGCCAGCAGGATACTGCTGCACACCGTCAATGAGATACTGGACAAGTCCCGGCTGGAGACCGGCACGATGGAGATCGTGAACGGCGATTACCAGACCACCGCCATGCTGTCGGACATCGTGGGCATGATCTGGCTGCAGGCGCAGGAAAAGGGTCTGGAGTTCCGCGTCGCGGCCGACCCGGCGCTGCCGCGGGCGCTGAACGGCGACGCGGTGCGGGTGAAGCAGGTGCTGCTGAACGTGCTGACCAACGCCGTGAAGTACACCAAGGCCGGCTCCGTCACGCTGACGCTGGGCAGCCGCAGGGAGAACGGCCAATTCCTGATGACCTATCGGGTCGACGACACCGGCATCGGCATCCGGCCCGAGAGCATCCCCGACCTGTTCACGGCGTTCCAGCGGATGGACGCCCAGAAGACGCACACCATCGAGGGCACCGGCCTGGGCCTGTCCATCGTCAAGCAGCTGCTGGACCTGATGGGCGGCACCGTACAGGTGATGAGCGAATACGGGAAGGGCAGCACCTTTTTGATCGAGATCCCACAGGCGGTGGCGGACAGCGCGCCGATCGGCGAGGTCGACTTCCGCCGGCGCACAAGCGCCGCAGCGGCAAAGCAGGCCGCGCCGGAGGGGATACCGGCGCTGAACGTACTGGCCGTGGACGACACGCGGATGAACCTGCTGGTGGTCAAGAAGCTGCTGCAGGATTCGGCGGCGCGCGTCGACACCGCTTTAAGCGGTGCCGACGCGCTGGAAATGACGGCGCGGACGCGCTACGACGTGATACTGATGGACCACCAGATGCCGGAAATGGACGGCATCGAGTGCCTGCACCGAATCCGAACCCAGGAGAACGGCCTGTGCCGCGACAGCAAGGTCATCTGCCTGACCGCGAACGTGGGCGCGGAGATGGAAAGGCTGTTCCTGCAGGAGGGCTTCGACGGCTACCTGAGCAAGCCGGTGCAGGGCCAGACCCTGAAGGAAGCGCTGGCGCGGGCGAGCGCCGCGGCGCAGTGAGGACAATGTGAACGGACAGTCGCGCCGGGACTTGACGCGCGATGGAAATACAGACGGAAAGGGCGGATACAGCGATGAAGCAGAGGAACACTTCGGGCCGCCGGAAGACCCTGTCGGCAAAGGGCATCGTCATACCGGCGGTGATCGTGATCATGCTGATGCACCTGCTGCTGGTGCTCAACACCATGCGCCTCAATCGGGTCGGGCAGATCATCTCCGAGGCGACGCAGACCAACTTCATGATCTCCGGCATATCCAACGGCTTCTCCGCCACGACGGACCAGCAGTCGGAGCTGGCCCGCAGCTACGCCATATCCGGCGAAGAGGCACTGATCGCCCGGTACACCGAATGCGTGTCCGAGGCCATGGGAGCCGCCGGGTCGCTTTCCGACATCCTGATGAAAAACGGCTTCGAGGGCGCCGATGAGCAGCTTCAGGAAGCCCTGTCCGTGTACTACGCCCGCCGGGAGATGGAGCACGCGGCGATCAAGCTGCAGGCCCTGTCCCGCGGCGTGGACCTGTCCGCCTATCCGTCGCTGGAGGCCACCGAGCTGACCGAGGCGCAGCTGCAGCTGCCCGACGAGGCCAAGCAGGGCGCCGCCGTCGAGATGATGATGAGCTCCGAGTACCAGTCCGCCCGGGGCGGCGTGCAGCGCGGCCTGAGCAAGGCCGTGGGCATGGTCGGCGACGAGAGCTCCGCGTTCATCGGCAAGATGTCGGCGCAGATGGGCCAGTACCGGATCATGCAGTACGTGATGATGGCGGTGGTGATCTTCACGCTGCTGTCGATGTGCGTGCTGCTGTTCACCAATCTGCTGAACCCGCTGGAAAAGTGCCTGGAGATCGTGCAGCGCGGCGACGCCGTGCCGGACGACCACGGCTTCTCCGAGCTGCGCCGCCTGGCCACCTGCTACGACGACCTGCTCTCCCACCGCAACCAGCTGGAGGCGGACCTGCGGCACCAGTCCCTCACCGACGCCCTCACCGGCCTGCCCAACCGGCTGGCCTTCCAGAACGCGCTGCAGGAGCTGGAGACCTCGGATTACCACAGCCTCACGGTGTTCTCGCTGGACGTGAACGGCCTGAAGGCCGCCAACGACCGCTGGGGCCACGGCCGGGGCGACATGCTGCTGTGCGACGCCGCCGACTGCATCCAGAAGACCTTCGCCGGCCGGGAGGGCATGCGCTGCTTCCGCTTCGGCGGCGACGAATTCGCGGCCCTGTGGGTCGATTGCGACGACGCGGACGTGCCCGGGGTGCTGGAGGCCTTCAAGGCAGATCAAGAAGCCCGCGGCATCAGCGTGTCCGTGGGCTGGGCGCACACCGACACCAACGTGGGCAGCGGCGTCAACGCGCTGTTCGAGCAGGCGGACAAGGCCATGTACCGGGAGAAGACCCGGCTGCACGCCCGCCGCGCCGGCGACGCGCGCTTCCGGGCGGAGGACGCCTGAGGGTTCAGACCTCGAAGTCGCAGGCCACCGAGGCGCTGCGGACCTCGTGCATCCGCTTCTTGACGGGCAGGTGCGCCGGGTGGGTCTGGTAGGCCTGGAACGACGCCATGCCGTCAAACAGCGTGACCAGCGCCAGGTCGTAGGACCGGTCGCTGTGCAGCACGTCCGCACCGGCCTCCAGCTCCAGCAGCCCTTCGACGCGGCCCTTCATGCCGTAGAAGTTCTTCACCAGCTGCGGGATCTCCGATTTGTACTCATCCTTGATTTTGAACATGACGATGTGGCGTATCATGTGACAACCTCCCTGTCGCTGCGCCGCGTCGCGGCGCGGATACCGGTATTATAGCACATCAGGGGCGTCGGCTCAACCGCTGGAAAGGGCGAATATGGATATGCGAGCACTGAACCGGGCAATCGAAAGGGCGTTCGCGCAGAGCGAGGGCGACAACAACATCTCCGATCTGCTGTCCTGCATGGGCGAGGAGCTGGGTTGCAAGCGCATCAGCATATTTGAGGAGAACGAGGAGGGCGCCTGCGACAACACCTATGAGTGGGTCGCGCCCGGCGTCGTTCACGAGCGCATACTGCTGCAGCACGTCGCCATCGCCCGGTTCGACACCTGGCACGACCGGCTGATCCACCGCGAGACCATCGTCGTCCGCGCGCCGGAGGACCTGCGCGCGCACGACCCGGACGTGTACGAGATGTTCGTGGAGCAGGGCATCCATTCCGCGCTGGTGACGCTGCTGGCCTTTCACGGCAGGAACTTCGGCTTCTGCATACTGGAGGACCCGGACGCGCAGGTGATGGACGACCGGGAGCTGATCATGCCGGGCATCCGCTATATCCTCTCCTCGATGATCTACAGCCGCAACCTGGTGTCCCGGCTCAAGCGCCTGGGCTACATCGACACGCTCACCGGCGTGGGCAACCGGGTGTCGCTGCATGAGCACCTGGAGGGCGTGGACCACACAAGGCCCGTCAGCGTGATCTCGGTGGACGTCATCGGCTGGGACAACGGCGAGGGCAAGCTGCCCCACCTGGAGAAGGAGCAGACGCTGCTGCGCGCGGGCGACGTGCTGACCCACCTGTTCGACGCCGACCACGTGTTCCGTGTGGCCACCGGCGAATTCGTCATCGTCGAGAACGGCATCGACCGCGCGGCCTTTGATCTGAACGTGCGCAACATCCGCGGCCTGCTGCGCGAGCACAACCTGCTGGCGTCGGTGGCGGGCGAATGGTGCGAGCGCGTCAGCGGCTCCATCGACGGGCTGATCCACGCCATGCACGACAAGGCCGAGCGGGAGAAGCGCGTCATACTGGCCCACCGCAACAAGGCCGAGCGCCACCACGAGGCGAAGGGCGAGCCCTGGGAGCAGGCGGCCATCGACATGCCCCGGGGCGACGCGTTCTTCCGGATCACGGACAGCTTCCTGGCGGAGCTGTACGAGGAATCCACCGTCTCCATCGTCACCGACATCAACTACTTCAAGCTCTACAACGACATATTCGGCCGCAAGTCGGGCAACCGTTTCCTGGAGACCATCGCGGGCATGGTCCAGGA
>JAFYBB010000259.1 GCA_017540445.1 Clostridia bacterium
CTTGTCCCGCGTCTCTCTCTCTGCCTTTTTTATCGCTTTATACTCTGCCTCTGTTATCTGGAATCGCTTCATCTCTCATCACCGATTCCATTATATCATACTTTTGTTGATTTGTAAAGTTTTAGATTGAGCTTAGTATCAGCACCTTTACGCGGTAGCCGCCCCTGACGAGCATCCTGCCGCATTCGATGACCAGGCTGCCCTTGGGGTCAGTCACGACGAAGCTGACCTTCTCCGGCATCTGCATCAGATTCGGCTTGACGAAAAACCGCGTCTTGCCGGAGCCGGAACCGCCGATGACGATGACGTTCTTGTTTCTGGCGTATTTGGGGAGATAGGGCCGTCCGTTCATGGTCAACCGTTCCGTAGCGGTGAGGATGATGTTGTTCTCGTATACGGGATCGATGAACGGGGCGATGTCCTTC
Source organism: Clostridia bacterium (assembly GCA_017540445.1). Taxonomy (GTDB): domain Bacteria; phylum Bacillota; class Clostridia; order Christensenellales; family Aristaeellaceae; genus UBA2862. The sequence continues at coordinate 426 of JAFYBB010000259.1, forward strand.
GTCGTACCCCAGCGGGCGGAGCCATACTCACGACCGTGCCGGAACTTCTTGGAGTTGCTGGATCGATAGGCCACCACCAGCCGCACGGCTGCAGCTGCGGCGACGCCAACCAGCAGGTCGCGGGGATGGAAGCTGATGAGGGGTCGCCCGAACGCCATCTGCACGTTGGACAACAGCACCACAAGCCGGGAAAGCAGATTGTTTCCCGGACAGTGGCGGTACAGCCAGCCCAGCTTATCGCCCACCCAGGCGATGAGGATGTAAGGAAGCAGGCCGATCACGACCTGCTTCGCGTTGATCGTGGGCGGCAAGCGCGGCAGCCAACGGGGTTTGCGCTTGCCCAGTTTCCTTTTCCTGGTACTCAACGGGATTCCGTCCTCTCTTTCTTCTTCTCACGCTCCCGCGCTCGCTGGGGCAGGGTGCGCTTCATGGCGACGGACAGCTTTTTCTTGACGGAGGGCTTCTTCTCTTTGGTGGTATACTCGGAGTATTCCTTGAAGGCAGCCTCTATCGTCTTGACATCCCGCGCGCGGAAGAACACGAAGTATCGCGGCGGATCTGCCGCCTTGTCCTTCTTTAACGCGTAGTCGATGCCATACTTCCGGGCATACCGCTCAAAGGACTTGATGTTCTCGTCGGTGATTTCGATATTGGAAAGCTCACCGCCCTCCGTCTGTAAATCCCGGAGGGGCTGCTTCCCACGATTGACGGCAACATCCTCCTCCTGATACGCTGCTTCCCGTCGCTGGACATTCTGCTTGTGCTTTTCCCTGGCGCGGAGTACGGCGCGTAGGGCGGCTTTCAGCGAGTTTGCCGTTACCTTCGCGCCCTTGATATACACGGTAATTGTCTTGTGGTTAATCTCTTCCTGCATTTCTTTCACGCTCCCATGCTTCCATTTGTCGCTCCGCGTCGCTGCCGACGATGATGCAGGCATAGCTAATCATGGCCATCAGCAGGACGAGGGCGACGCCGATGATGATGAGGATGGTTTTCAATATCTCACCTTCATTTCGATTCTCGAATGATTCTTGCGTTTCTTCATATCCTATGGTATGATAAAGGCAGAAAGGGGGCTGTGACCATGTGTGATAAGAACGAAGCCCTGTCAATCCTGAGTGAAGTCTACGAACGCTGCTCGCCCATCCTGCCGATCAGCGACGCATATCTGTATGGCTCCTACGCCCGTGGCGACTATCGCCCGTACTCCGATGTGGACATCATGCTCATTTCAACGCTCCCTGAAAAGGAAATCAGAGCGCGGAATATGCTGATCTCATCGATAGTTGGGGATATGTGCATCGACCATGACGTGACCATTTCCGTGAGCGTTCGATCCCAGGATCAGTTCAAGCCGCAATCCCTGCCTTACCACAGGAACATTGTGACAGAGGGAATCCGATACAATGCCGGAGGCGTCAGCGCATGACCATCGAAGAAAGACGCGATCTCTCAAAGGCCCGCTTTGACCGCGCCCATGACTGCCTGCATACGGCCAAGGTAAATCGTGACATCAGTGACTATCGTGCCGCCGCGAATCGCTCCTACTATGCCATATTCCACTCCATGCGCTCTGTCCTCGCGTTGGAGGAAGTGGATATGAGCAAGCACAGCGGTGTCATGGCTGAATTCAGGAAGCGTTATCTGAAAACAGAGATTCTCGACAGAAAGCTCTCCGCGATCATTACGCAGGCATTTGAAGTCCGCAATGCCAGCGATTATGATGATTTCTACATCGTGGCAAAAGAGGATGTCGATCTGCAAATCGAAAATGCCATCCTGTTCATGCGCACCATTGCCGATTACCTGATCACACAAGGTGTTGCAGTTTCAGTTGAAGAAATCGAAGGAGCCGAAGCATAGCGACGGCTCCTTGTATAATGTATTTGGGTTTTGAGAGGGGCCCATACCCTCGAAAAGACTTGTTCGATTACCGCAAATATGCGATAATTGAGCCATTGGGCGGAGAGGCGTCGACGGCTCCGTGGGCAACAGGCTCGCACTGGAAAGACTGACGCCTCCGTCCGGTGAACAGGCTACGGATAAGTTGGATGGAGCGCCGCGCGGCAGGCTCCGTATCTCCCACAAGGCGGTGGCGTTCATCGGTTCGGAGGATAACTCCCACCCAAAATCCAGCAGATAATGGTGATCGGGATGTTCTACCTTGGAATCGATGTCGGCAAGAAGCATCATGTGGCGTCCATGCTGGGCGAGGGCGTCAAGAAACCCCTGTTCAAAGGCTTTTCCTTCGCCAACACCACAGAGGGCGCGGAGAGCCTGGCTGCCAGGATTTCCGAAATTACCCATGACGCGGGCGAGGTGTCCATCGGCATGGAGGCCACCGGCCACTACTGGCTGGCGCTGTACTCCTTCCTGTTCGACAAGGGCTACACCATCCACGTCATCAACCCCATCCAGACCGATGGCTGGCGCAAGGGAATCGAGATTCGCAAGCGCAAAACGGACGATATTGATTCCGTGCTCATCGCCGACCTGATCCGCTACGGTGACTTCTCCGAAACCAAGCTCGCGGATGAGGCCGTCCAGTCGCTGCGCACACTCTCGCGCTTCCGCACCTATCTGGTCGATTCCATCTCTGACCTGAAGCGCAAGGTCATTTGCGTCCTTGACCAGGTGTTCCCGGAGTACGAATCCCTGTTCTCCGACGTATTCGGCGCGACCTCCAAGGAGCTGCTGCTCCAGTATTCATCCCCAGCCGAGCTGGAAAACCTGTCTGTGGAGACTCTGACCACCTTCCTGGAAACCGCCAGCCGGAAGAAGTGTGGCGAGGCCAAAGCGGAGCAGATCATTAAAACTGCCAAGCGTTCCTTTGGCGTCACCCATTGTCGGGATACCTTCTCCTTCCAGCTTCGCGCCCTGCTGGAGCAGATGCGCTTCATTGAAAAGCAGGTCTCCGACACAGAAGCTGAAATCAGCGCCATCATGGAAGAACTGAACTCTCCCATTACCACCATCCCCGGCATTGGCCCTGTGCTCGGCGCGGTCATCCTCGGTGAAATCGGTGATATTCGCCGCTTCGAGTCCCCGGCCAAGCTCGTCGCCTATGCTGGTATCGACGCGACTGTCGCTCAATCCGGCGAGTTTGAAGCCTCCCACAATCGCATGAGCAAGCGCGGCTCACCCTATTTGCGCCGAGCTCTGTTTATCGCTGCCAACGTTGCCGTTCACTTCGACCCCGATCTCGACGCTTTCTACCAGCGCAAACGTGCCGAAGGTAAACACCACAGCACCTGTCTTGGCGCGGTTTCCCGTAAGCTCTGCTACATCATTCACGCGATCCTTACTGAAAACCGTCCTTACGTCAAACACTAAAACTTTTCTTTCCTTCACATTGCCTTGCTGCCTTGCGCCTCAGGGCCTTTTCCTGTCCCTTTTGTTGCATTGTTATGCGCAGGTTAAATCTCGCCCGTTCCGCCTCTCAACCCCTTCGGAGGGGTTGACTTTTCATAGTTGGTCTTCCCTATTTCATCAGAACTTCCTGCGATTCTTCCGCATGACCAGCACCGCGGTCATAAGGCCCAGCAAAGCGACCGCGCCGATGCCGCCCAACAGAAGAGGGTTGTTCATGTCGCCGGTCTTGGGCGTATCCGGCATGGGCGTTCCGGGCTGCGCGGGGTTTTCCTCAGCGTCCTTCATGGTGACGGTCTGAAGCTCTGCAGTATCCTTCACCTCAAATTCCACATCCTCCGCGATCAGATAGCCGGACGGCGCGGTCTCCTCGCGCAAGGTGTACTTCCCGATGGGCAGCATCTCGATGTAATGCGGCTCGGTGGTGGAAGTCCAGGTCTCCACAACCTTGCCCTCGGAATCCAGAATGGTCAGCTTCGCGCCCTCCAGCTCCTTCTTTCCGGTCAGGTCTGTCTTGGAAATCTTCACCTTTGTCACATCGTCCTTCATCTCCACAGGCTGCACATCACCGGTGTCGGAAATCGTAAGCTTTATGCTCTCGGCGGTGGCGTAGCCCGACGCGGGCAGCGTCTCCGTCAGCGTGTAGGTCTTGCCTACGACCAGGCCGATGATGCGGTGCGGCTCCTTTTCGGAGATCCAACTGTCAATCACGTTGCCGTCCTCGTCGGTCACTTGTAGGCTCGCACCTTCCAGTTCCTCGCCGGTGGTGAGGCTGGATTTGGTCACGTCCACAAGGGTGGGCATATCCTCAAAGGTATACTCCATCTCCACAACAGCGACATCGGTGTTGCTGCCGTCAAAGGTGAAGGTCTGCGCGTTGGGATCAGAGGCATAGCCCGCAGGCGGAGTGATCTCTTTGACGGCATAATCGAAGCCCACCGGCAGATCGACCTCAAAGGTCAGACTGCCATTGGAATCGGTGGCCCGCTGCTCGATCAGCGTGTCCTTCGCCAGTATGACCTTGCCGTTTTCTCCTATAATGTCCTCGGCACTGTACAGGCCGAACACTGCGCCCTCCAGCAGCCTGTCGCCGTCCTTTTCCTTTTTCACGACGGTCACGCGCGCCCGCTGGCGCTCGTTCTGCCATGCCTCGGAATACGTCACGACGGGCGTCTTGGAATCGCGGTAGGTCAGGTCAATCAGACGCGGCTGGTCATCCAGCACATAACCGTTCTGCGTGGCGATCTCCTTCACCATGTAGCGGCCCAGAGGCAGGTTCTCCATAATCGCCACGCCGGTGTTGTCCGTGGTGATGGTGCCGATCTGCGTCCCCGCGGCATAGTAGTCTGGGGAAACGCCGTCCGCCTGCTTGATGTCGTCATAGGCATACACGCCGAAGGTTACGTCCTTCAAGCCTCCCGTGATGAAGGAGAAGGTGTTGCCAATCCAGCCGGTGGCGCTGTCCAGCACGGACACGTCGCTCAGGAACTCGCCGGATTTGTTGATGATGATCTTGCCCGTAGGCACCTCATCCTTCATAATGACCTTCTGAATCTCGGCGGTGTCGCCCACGGTGAACTTGACCGAATTGGAGATAAGATAGCCATACGGGGCGATGTCCTCGCGCAGCGTATAGGTCGCGCCGATGGCCAGCCCTTCGATCAGGTGAGGCTCGCCCGCCACGGAAGTCCAGGAATCAATCTCCTTCCCGCTCGCGTCCAGCAGCGTCAGCTTCGCGCCGTCCAGTTCCACGCCGGTGGTGGCATCGGCTTTGCTGATGACCACGCGGGTCGGCTGGTTCTCATAGGTGCCGGTGACGGAGACCACCTTCACGTCCTGTCCCTGATAGGCAGCCTCCAGCTCGATCACTTCATCCGACAGGACGTAACCCACCGGGGCCTTTAGCTCGTTGACGAGGTACTTGCCCAGGGGCAGGTCGATGTCAAAGGCCACGCTGCCGGTCTCGTCGGACACGGCGGTGGCGAGGCAAGTCCCTGCTGGGACGATGACAGCATCATGGGCGCGGATGTCCTCGCCCGCGTACAGTCCCATCGTTGCGCCAGGCAGCTTGATGTCCTTATCCTTTGCCTTCTTCTCCACGACCAGGCTGACCTTCTGGCGGGCGTCTGCCACTGTCACGGCCTCCACCACGATCTCCGTCTCCTGGTCGGCGTATTCCAGCGTCACGGTGACTGGCTCGGCGTTGAGGACAAAGCCGGTAGGCGCTTTCTTCTCACCCACCTTATAGGTGCCCAGGGGCAGATCCTCGGTGCGCGCTTCGCCGTTTTCGTCAGTAGTCAGCGTGGCGACCACGGTGCCCGCAGCGTATTCCAGATAGCGGTTGCCGTCCGCGTCCCTTTGGTTGTCCGCGGTGTAGATATCCTCGGCGGCGACGACCTCGAAGGTCGCGCCGGGCAGGCGCTGCACCTCGTAGATGAACTGTCCGTTCTCAAAGCGGGACAGCATCTCGCCCTCCTTGTACACGGTGATGCGGCCCCGCGCGGGAGCGTCGCGCATCGTCACTTCGATCACCAAGTCGCCGGACACGGCGTCCACCTGATGCAGTGTCTCGCTACTGATGGTCACATCCGCTTCGGCGCGGTTCAGCGTATAGCCGAAGGGGGCGTTGATCTCCGTGATGCGGTAATGGCCGGGGCGCAGCGTTTCGGGCAGCGTCAGGGTTCCGCTTTCGTCGGTAGTGAAGGTGGTGTGCTTCACGGTCTGGGGGTAGGTCGTGACCTGCTCCACAAAAGTGTCGTTGTCCACATCGTAGATGGAGAACTCCGCGCCCGGCAACAGAATCGTCCGGCCCGTGGCGCTGTCCACCTTGTAGATTTTCAGCTTCGCGGCGAACTCCTCGTCCAACAGCACCCGCCACACCTGGGGCTTCGTAGGGTTGTTCTCCTTGATGGTGACGATGAAATCGTCCACGGGCGCGTAATTCTTCGGCGTCGTGGTCTCGCGCACAATGTAGGTACCAAAGGGCAGCGGGACGGAAGTAGCGTGACCTTTCTCATCGGTGAAAATCTCGGTTTCACCATTCGCGCCCAGCGCCACGGGCTCCGCGCTGGAGAAGTCATAGCTCCCATCCGCGTTCTTCATCAAATCGGACACCAGCCACGCGGTGAAGCCCGCGTCTTTAATGAGATCGGCGTCGGTCTTGCCGTTGTTGGCAGCCTTGATGACCTGGAAGGGCTGTTTGATGACCTGCTCCTTCACAGTCGCTTCCACCAGAATCAGATACTTGGAGGGATCGTACTTCGTGCAATCCACCTCATACACGTTGGCATCCAGCAGATAGCCCGCGGAGGGCGTGATCTCCTTGAGATAGTATTTACCCAACGGTAGGTTCTCGGCTTTCGCGTCGCCCGCCGCGTCCGTGGTCATGGTCGTCACCAGCGCGTCCTTCTCATAGAGCGTGCCGGTCTTGCCGTCCGGGTGGACGATGGCTTCGCGGGCATACAGCGCGTACACGGCCCCAGCAAGCTGGGCATTGCCCTGTTCAAAACCGGTTCCCGCGTCCTTCTTGTGGAGGTTCAGCGTCGCTGTGATGCGATCATTGGAGAAGGTATAGCCAAACTCTGAAACGGCCTGCGTCTGTGCCGAGGCGTTGAAAGCAAACTCGTACTTGTCTACGCCGAAGGTGTAACCGGCAGGTGGCGCGACCTCCTTGACTTCATATTTGAAGCCCACGGGCAGGTCAGCGGCAAAGGCGGCGCTGCCGTCCGCGCCGGTCACAACCGTCTCAATCAGGGTGCCTGCTGAAACAAGATTATCGCCCTTGTAGCTGGTGATGGCGCTGGCCGCGTAGAGGGCAAACGTGCCGCCCGCCAGCGGATTCTTCGTTTCGCCGTCCTGCTTGTGGATGGTGACGGCGGCCTTCTGGCGTTCATTGGTAAAGGTGGTTTCGTTGAAGGCTACCTCCGCGTCCTGACCGGCGTATTCCAGCTTGACGGTGTGCTTTTCGCCCGACAGGACAAAGCCCGCGGGAGCCTGCGTCTCCTCCACGATGTAGCTGCCAAGCGGCACGTTGTTCAGCATGACCTCGCCGCTGTCATTGGTGGTCAGGCCGTCCGCGACCACATCGCCCTTCTGATACATCAGCGCGCCGTCCGGGGTATAGATGGCGCTCTCAGCGGTGACGCGGTACACCGCGCCGGAGAGCTTGCGGGTCTCATAGTTGAAGCGAACGCCGGCATCGGTCACGTCCGCGCCGGTCAGTACCTCGCCCCGCTTGGTGATCTTCAGGCCCGCCGTCTGCTGCTCATCCTTGACCATCGCCGTGACGGAGTCCCCGTCCGGCATGTCCACGGTGTAGACTGTCTTGCTCAGGCGATAGCCCGTGGGCGCTTGCAGCTCCTTCAGATACAGGCGGACGTATTCCCGCGGGATGGTGCAGGAGGCGGAGCCGTCCGCGCCGGTGGTCATGGTGGTCAGCTGATTGGTGCAGTCAGCGTCGGAATACACGCCGATAACCGCGCCCGCCAGATGCACGTTCGTGTTGGCGGCGTCGGCCTTCACGATGTTCAGCGTGACCTCGCTCTTCCAGGTGACGGTGAAGTGGACGGAGCCGCCGTACTCCTCGGAAGCGTAGCTGCCCAGCTTCTGCGTCTTGGTGCCGGTCTTGACCACCAGCACCTTCCAGATCATGGCGATCATGCCCTTCATGTCACCGGTTTTCCAGGTGCCGCTGACGGAAGTCGGCGCGGAGAAGTGGAAGGTGGTACCGCCGCCGATGGTCACCGTGCCGCCCGTTTGCGTCTCGCCGGTGCTATCGTTGTGATAGGTCACGTTGTCAGGCAGCGCCAGAGTGATGGTGTTGCGATGGTCTGCATTCAGCGTGGTGCTGTAGGTGGTCTGCACGCCGCCAGTAATGCCCGTCACCTCAAGTGACTTGTCGCTCAGGCTGATGCCGGGCGAGGGCGGGTCCTCCAGTCCGGCGATATAATCGATCCATTCCTGCACACGGTATTTTTTCAATCCGCTGGACGTGCAGCCCTTCGTCGCGCTGGAATAGCTGCCGGTAAAGAAATAGCTGGCGGCGATGTGCGTCAGGATGTAGCGCACGTTCGCGGAATAGTCCGGGAAGAAGCTGGCGCTCAAATCCTCCGGCCCGCCATAGCCGTAGTACAGCGCCTTGGTCAGGTTGGGATTGCTGTCCAGTATTTCCTGAGCGAAGGAACCGCCCTTCGGAGAGGTCTTGGAGGATTCCAGAC
>JAFYBB010000260.1 GCA_017540445.1 Clostridia bacterium
GGCGGCGCGGCCAGGTCCACGTCCATATCCCGTATGCCGGCGATGGCCTGCACCCGGGCCTTTACGCGCACGCCGCGCGTTTGGAGCAGCTGCATGGCCAGCGCCCCGGCGAAGCACAGCGGCGCGGTCAGGCGGCCCGAGAACTGCCCGCCGCCCCGGATGTCGTTGTGCCCGCCGAACTTCACGAAGGCCGCGTAGTCGGCGTGTCCCGGCCGGGGCACGTCCCGCAGGGCGTCGTAGTCGCGGCTGCGGGCGTCGGCGTTGGCGATGAGCGCGCACAGCGGCGCGCCGCAGGTCTCGCCCCGCTCGTTGAGCCCGGACACGATCTGCGGTTGGTCCGCCTCCCTGCGGGCGGTGGACAGCGCGTCGTTTCCCGGCGCGCGGCGGGCCATGAAGGCCGATATGAAGTCCATGTCCGGCACGACGCCGGCGGGCACGCCCTCGATCACCGCGCCGATCATCGGCGAGTGGCTCTGCCCGAATATCTGGACCCGGTATTTATTCCCCAGCGCGTTCGACATGCAGCCGACCTCCCAACGCCTCAAGATCCCGGAAGAAGTCCGGGTACGATTTTTCCACCGCCTCCGCGCCCGTGACGCGCACGGGCACATCCGCGAAGGCCGCGGCCACGGCGGCGGCCATCACGATGCGGTGGTCGTTCGCGCCGTCCACCATCCGCACGTCCTCCGCACAGGGCGCGGGCGCGCCGCCCTCGATCACCAGGCCGTCCGGCGTCATGCATACCCCGTGGCCCAGCGCCCGGAGCATGGCCGCCACGCTCTTAAGCCGGTCGCTCTCCTTCAGCCGCAGCCGCGCCGCGCCGGTGATGACCGTGCGCCCGGGCTGCGCTGCCGCCGCGACGGCCAGGGCGGGCACCAGGTCCGGCACGTTCGACGCGTCGATGGCGTCCTGCCCCATCAGCCAGAGCGCCGCCCGATCGCCCTGGGCGGTGTCGTCCCGCAGGCCCTCGACCGCCACGTCCGCGCCCATGGCGTTGGCCGCCAGCCAGAAGGCCGCCGCCGACCAGTCGCCCTCGATCTCGAGCGCACCGGGGGAGCGGTAGCGCTGGCCGCCCGACACGCGCCAGCCGCCGTCCGTGGCCTCGGCGCGTATGCCGAATTGGGCGAGGGCCCCCAGCGTCATGTCCACGTAGGCCGACGACTCCAGGGGCGTGGTCAGCGCGATTTCGCTGTCCTCGGAGAGCAGCGGCAGCGCGAACAGCAGGCCGGTCACGTACTGGCTGGACACGTTGCCCGGCAGCGCCCACCGCCCGCCGCGCACGGGGCCGCGGACGTTCATCGGCAAAAGATCGGCGTCGACGGCCGCGCCGTGTTCGCGCAGGGCGTCTGTCAGCAGCGCGTTGGGGCGCTCGGGCAGCCTGCCGCGCCCGGTGAAGCGGGCCGGTACCCCCAGCGCCGCCGCCACCGGGATCAGAAAGCGCAGCGTGGAGCCGCTCTCGCCGCAGTCCAGCGCCGCCCGCCCGGGCAGCGCGCGAATGGGGGAGACGGCCAGGCCCTCCGGCGCGGCCACGACGCCCGCGCCCAGCGCCCGCAGGCAGGCCGCGGTGGCCTCGATGTCCCGGTTCAGCGCGCGGATGCCGATGCGCGTGGGCGCGTCCGCCAGCGCGGCGCAGATCAGCGCCCGGTGGGCGGCGGACTTGGACGCGGGCACCCGCACGCGCCCGGCCAGCTTCGACGGCGAGACGATGACGTTCATAGGTCCAGCACCTCCAGCACGTTCAGCGCCTTTTCAAAGCAGGCGGGCAATTGATTGACGGGCAGCCTTTCAAGCTCGCACCGGCCGATCTCACGGGGCAGCACCAGCGTGATCACCCCGCCCGCGCGCTTCTTGTCGCTGAGCGCCGCCCGGGCCAGCGCCGGGGCGGGGTAGGGGAAGCGGGTGGGCAGGCCGTTTTTCTTCAGGCAGTCCGAGATGCGGCGCAGCATGGCCTCGGGGCATCCGGCGAAGGCGGCGGCCATCAGCGTGCCGACGCCCACGGCCTGGCCGTGGAGCACGGTGAGGCCTGAACAGACCTCGATGGCGTGGCCGAAGGTGTGCCCCAGGTTCAAAAGGGCCCGCTCGCCGGTGTCGAACTCGTCCCGGGCCACCACGTCCCGCTTGTAGGTCACGCAGCGGGCCACCACCTCGTCGATGCGCTCCAGCCAGTCGCCCGTCTCCAGCAGCGCGAACAGCTCCGGGTCGTTGAGCACGCCGCACTTGATCGCCTCCGCCGCGCCGTTGGACAGCTGCTCCGGAGGCAGGTCCCGCAGCACGTCGGTGTCGGTGACCACCAGGCTGGGCTGGTGGAACGCGCCCACCATGTTCTTGCCGAAGGGCATGTCCACGGCGGTCTTGCCGCCCACCGACGAATCCACCGCGGCCAGCAGCGTGGTGGGAATCTGCACAAAGCGGATGCCCCGGGCGTAGATCGCCGCGGCGAAGCCCGCCATGTCGCCGGTCACGCCGCCGCCCAGCGCCACCACCAGGTCGCTTCGGGAGAGCCCCGCCTCGCCCATGGCGCCGAGCACCTCGCCCAGCGTGTCCAGGTTCTTGCTGGCCTCCCCGGCGGGGAAGGCGAAGCGCCGCGGCTCGAAGCCGGCGTAGCTGAAGCTGATCTGCACCCGGTCGCCGTAC
>JAFYBB010000261.1 GCA_017540445.1 Clostridia bacterium
ACGCCACCGGCCTGGTCAAAGGCGCGACGGATACCGCAATCGTCGGAGCGTTTGCCGGCTCGATCGGCACGGCGTCCGGCTGTCTCTACTTCGAGGCCGTCAACCCGGGGATGTCCGCTACGGGCAACAACGCGACCGGCGTCACGATCACCGAGCTGGACGCCGACCTCGCAACCTATAAGGCTTTCGTCGGTACCGCATGGACGGACGCCAAGCCTTACGACGAGAAACTGAAGACCGATTACGGCAATAAGTACAACCTGGAGGGCATGACCCGTCTGGATGCAAGTACGCCTGAGACCAACTTCGTCGCCACCCACTACGGCGACTGGCGGATGCCGGGTCTACTGGTGAACAACACCAAAAACGGAGGATAATGGCGAAAGAGGAGCCCCCTCTCCGCCCTGCGGGCACCTCTCCCCCTCACGGGGGCGAGGCAAGGGGATAGAACGGGATTCGAGGATAGTGTACCCGCGCGCGGCAGCCTTGGCTCGCCCTGGTGACGGGATAGCGCAGAGTTCGAGGTGAGCGCACCTACGCGGCAGCCTTGGCTCGCCCCGGTGACGGGCAGCGAACGCCCGGAAAACAGCACAGTGTGCTGTTTTCAGTGGTTCGAGCGCCCGGAGAACAGTCCAGTGGACTGTTCTCAGCGAGAACGGGCCGGCAGGCCCCCGTCGCTGCGGCCGAGGCAGGCCCGTGGGACGAGCTGGCGCGAAGCGCCTGAGAGGGGATACTCTCGGCGTACCACTGAGAGGGGCCCCGCAAAAAACGCAAACAACACCAAACAAACGACCAAAACAACCGAGGGATGTAAATTGGCAGAAGCAGTCAACAACAACGCAAAGAAGCCCCGGGGCAAGGGGTACCTTCGCCTGGGCGACCTGCTGATCTCGGCAGGCCTGATCACCGAGGAGCAGCTGGAGGAGGGCCTTCGGCTGCAGAAGGGCAGCGGCAAGCGCCTGGGCACCGTGCTGCAGGAGAACGGCTTCATCACCGAGAGCGAGCTGATCGAGGCCCTGCAGATGCAGCTGGGCATCGAGTTCATCGACCTGAGCAAGGTGAACATACCCACCGAGCTTGTGCAGATGGTGCCCAAGAACATCGCCAAGCAGTATCAGGTGGTGCCCGTGAAGCTGGCCCGCGACGAGTTGTACATCGCCATGAGCGACCCGCTGAACTTCTACGCCATCGAGGAAGTGCGCAAGGCCGCGCGGCGCAAGGTGGTGCCGATGGTGGCCATGTCCGCCGCGGTGGAGCGCGCCATACAGGTGCTCTACGGCAACGAGGGCGCGGCCAAGGCCATCGAGGAAATGAAGCGCGAGGCCGCCGTCAGCGGCGAGGGCGCCGTGGCGCTGGACCAGTCCTTCGCCGCAAACCAGGTGGGCGAGGATTCGGCCAACCAGGCCCCGGCCATCCGCCTGGTGAACGCCATCATCGAGCGCGCCATCACCGAGCGCGCCAGCGACATCCACATGGAGCCGCGGGAGACCGAATTCTCCATCCGCATGCGCATCGACGGCCTGCTGCGCGACATACTGACCGTGCCGCGCGAGCTGCAGGCCGCCGTCACCAGCCGCATCAAGGTCATGAGCGGCCTGGACATCACCGAGCGCCGCGTGCCCCAGGACGGCCGCTTCAACGTGAAGGTGCGCGACAAGGACATCGACCTGCGCGTGTCCACGCTGCCCACCGTGTACGGCGAGAAGATCGTGGCCCGACTGCTGGACAAGTCCGGCATGCGCCTGAGCCGCGACAACATCGGCCTGACCGGCGACGACATGGAGAAGTATCTGCGCCTCATCAAGATTAAAAACGGCGTGATACTGGTCGTCGGCCCCACCGGCAGCGGCAAGTCCACCACCATGTACACGATGATCGGCGACATGAACACCCGCGAGGTGAACCTGGTCACGCTGGAGGACCCGGTGGAGTACAACATCGACGGCGTCAACCAGGTGCAGATCAACGAAAAGATCGGCATGACCTTCGCCAGCGGCCTGCGCTCGATACTGCGCCAGGACCCGGACATCATCGCCGTCGGCGAGATTCGAGACGGCGAGACGGCGGAGATCGCCATGCGCTCGGCCATCACCGGCCACGTGGTGCTCTCCACCATCCACACCAGCGATGCGCTGGGCACCGTCGAGCGCCTGACCGATATGGGCGTGGAGCCCTACCTGGTGGCCAGCGCGCTGAAGGGCGTGTTCAGCCAGCGCTTGGTGCGCCGCATCTGCCCCAACTGCCGCCAGGCCTACGAGCCCTCGGAGGACGAGCAGGCCGAGCTGGGCCTCACGCCCAAGCCCGGGCGCACCTTCTACCGCGGCGCGGGCTGCCCGGAGTGCTTCGACACCGGCTACCGCGGCCGAACCGCCGTGTTTGAGATCTTCCCGCTCACCATACAGGTGCGCCGCATGATCGCCAAGGGCGCGGGCCGCGAGGCCATCGAATCGCTGCTGAAGGACCCGTCCAGCGGCTTCATATCGCTGAAGGACAACGCGATCAAGCTGGTGGAGGAGGGCAAAACCACCAGCGACGAGGTGCTGCGCGTGGTGTATGAGGATATTTGATTGGAGCAGGCAGTAGCCAGTAGCCAGTGGGAACACAAAAATGGAGGGTACATCGATGACGATTGAGGAACTCGTCGTAAAAGCGCGTCAGGACGGCGCTTCCGATATTCACCTGATCTACGGGCTGCCGCCCAAGTACCGCAAGGACGGGCAGCTCGAAAACATGTGCGAAGAGCCGCTGTCCCGCAACGACTGCAACGCTTACGCCCGCGAGCTCTCCGGTACGCCCGAGGCCTTCGACACCTATCTGGCCACCGGCGAGCTGGACGCGGCCGAT
>JAFYBB010000262.1 GCA_017540445.1 Clostridia bacterium
ACCACCTGTTCCTGGGCCACGCAGCCCACCGCGGTGTTGCGGCTGTCGGAGGAGGTGGCGCGATGGTCGCCCATCACGAATATCTTGCCGTCCGGCACCTGGTAGGGCAGCGCGATGTTGCAGTCGCCCAGCGCCTTTTCGGCGATGTAGGGCTCTTCCAGCGGCACGTCGTTGATGTATACATTGCCGTCCGCGTCGATGTTCACCCATTCGCCGGCGTTGGCGATCACGCGCTTCACCAGGATCTTGTTGTTGTAGTAGAAGGCGATGACGTCGCCCTTCTGGAAGCTCGTGCCCTTGGGGGCCACGACGATCTCGCCCTGGAAGAGGGTCGGGGTCATCGATTCGCCCACCACCTGCAGCACGGGCAGGGCCAGCATCGACACCAGCACCGCCACCGCGGCCACGATCACCAGCACGCTCACGGTGCTCAGCAGCGTGCTGCGGTAGCTTCGGCGGTGCTTTTCCCGCCTGAGCTCCTTTTCCAGCTGCGCCACGGAGGGGGCTTCGATGTGTCTGCGCTTCATGCTCTCCCTTTCCGCCACAGCAGGCCGTGCCGGCGCTTACCGTCGTCCGCCTCCTGTGGATCTGGCCCGACTTCGGTCGGTTCCGACCGGTTTCCGGCCTCGGACAGCAGCTTTTGGGCCTGGGCGCGCGCGTCAGCCAGTATCCGATCGGCCTCGCGGCGGGCGCTGGCCACCACGTCGTCGGCCAGCCGCTTCGCCTTGTCTGCCTCGGACTGGGCCTGGGCCTGCAGGGCGTCGGCCCGGCTGCGGCACTGGGCGGTGTATTCGTCCGCCGCCGCCTGGGCCGCCTCAAACACGCCGTTCAGCCGGATCGCCGCCTCGGCCACAGAGCCGGATTCCTCGATGGCGATGCGCTTGTCCTGAAGCTCCGCCTGCGCGCGCTTCAGCGCTTCCGCCATCTCGTCATTCTGGCGCTGCTGGTCGATCAGTATCTGCAGCAGATCGTCCCTTCGAAGCCTCCGCAGCTCTCGATCGGTCATGACAACGTCCTCCCGCGCGGTCCTTTGCGGACCTTAGCGCTCGCTCTTTACACCAGGGCCCAAACTACCACTGTCATTGTAGCATAAGCGCATTTGAGAAATCAAGTTCGCCTGCAACGAGGTTACATCATTTGTTGCTGTATCTATATCAATTATTGTCGAGTTTTTGGTCCGGGTAACTTTTGGATAATATTGGTCTTAACATTACTAATTTTGTCCCTTTTGTGTCTTCTCGGGACGCACTAAAATCCGACTGTAACGGACTTTTGGGGCTGTTTTTTGGGCTGAAAAGTCATTACGAATTTATTTCACGATGAATCAAATTCTGTTCGGTTAATTTCAGGCGATAAAGATAACGTCACGGTGGGTAATCGTTTGTCTCTCCGCAGTGCCTCTTCACGCGTTTTTTAGTCAATGCACCTGATGTAACCATTTGAAATCCATTGCTATATCGGCATTGTTATCAATTTCCAACGCATTAGTAATGGCAAATTCTGACACGGGAATCTGAGAGTATACGTTTACTCATTTTTCGCCCGTTCCAACCCCCTGTATCTACCCGAATATCGATCATTGGGTGCGAAAACACGCCGCGGCCGACCCCTGCAAAGCGTATGAAGCAAAGGGTACACCCAGGTTTAAAATTCAGTTACATGCACCAAAATCGGGGACGCCTCCTCGCCCATTTTCCCTCCCCCGACAGGCGCCAAACCCCCGCCAAAATCACAGGGACGGTTCTCTGTGTCAATGAGACAGAGAACCGTCCCCGTGATTTTGGTCGATACAAAAACCCGCCCGGTAAGGGCGGGTAGTATGGTCGGTATGGGGGGATCAGGCCTCGGAGAACATGTCCTTGCCGACGCCGCACAGAGGGCACTCGAAATCGTCGGGCAGGTCTTCAAACTTCGTGCCGGGGGCGATGCCGTTCTCGGGGCTGCCGAGCTCCTCGTCGTATTCCCAGCCGCAGGCGTCACAAACGTACTTTGCCATGGTGTTACCTCCACTTTCATAATATGGGTCCACCGCCATTATACACCATATCGGCCAAATTGAAAAGGGGGAAAACACGCGCAAGGCCCCGCGTTCCGCATGGAACGCGGGGCCTGCATGGTCGGTTTATTCCTTTTCCTCCAGCGTCACTTCCACGTCGAAGGTGGTGAAGCCGCCGCCGACGGACACGTCGCCGTCGTAGTAGCTGTAGGTGTTGCCGTTATTGCCATTGCCGTTGTTGCCATTGCCGTTTCCGTTGTTGCCGTAGCCGTAGCCGAAGCTGAAGCCGTAGCCGCCGAAGGGGAAGCCGTAGCCGTAGGGGCTGCCGAAGTAGCTGTCGTAGCCGTTGTTATTGGTGTAGGTCTGCACGTTGTTGTAGCGCACGATGGTCAGCGTGACGGTGTCGCCGGGCTTGAAGGTGTCCAGCATGGTGGTCAGCTCACGCCTGGAGGTCACGCGCTGGCCGTTCACGGCGGTGATGAAGTCGAACTGCTTCAGGCCGGCCGCCTGGCCCGCGCTGCCCTCGTTGACGCCGGTGATGCACACGCTGGCGGGGGCGTACTCGTTCATGGGCTCGTCCGGGCCCTCCTGGTCGCGCACGGTCACGCCGATCTGCGGACGGATCACCTTGCCGTGCTCGATCAGCTGCTGGGCGATCGGGTAGGCCGTCTCGATCGGGATGGCGAAGCCCAGGCCCTCGTAGCTGCCGCTGGAGTAGTAGCTGCCGCCGTACTTCAGCGTGTTGATGCCGATCAGGTTGCCCTGGTAGTCGAACAGGCCGCCGCCGGAGTTGCCGCTGCTGATGGGCGCGTCGTGCTGGATGTAGTTGACGTTGCGGCTGGTGTTGTTGCTGGACACGCTGCTGCGCTCCAGCGCGGAGATGATGCCGCGGGTGACGGTGTTGGCCAGGATCTCGCCGCCGGGGTTGCCGATGGCGATGACGGTGCTGCCCACCGGCAGGCTCTCGGAGGCGCCGATGCTCACGGGCACCAGCGAATCGGCCTTTTCGGTGACCTTCAGCACGGCCAGGTCCATCGCGGGATCCGCGCCGACCAGCGTGGCGTCGACCTTTTCATCGTCGGGCAGCAGTATCTGGAAGGCGCTGCCGTCCTCGATCACGTGGTTGTTGGTCAGCACGTAGCCGCCCTCGGCGATCACCACGCCGCTGCCCTGGGCCACCATGGTGTTCTGAACGCCGCTGCTGCGGCTCCAGCCCTCGGTGTTGGTGATGATGCCCACCACGGAATGGGCGTTTTTCTGGGCCACGTAGATGGCGGGGCTGTCGTCCACGGTGGGAGCGGCCACCTCCGGCTGCGCCGTCTCGGCGGAGGCCGAGCGGTTCACCGCGCCATTGCCGAGCGCGAACACGCCGCCGATCGCCAGCGCGCACACCAGCACCAGGGACATCAGCAGCGTCGCGCCGCCGCGATTGTGGTTTTTCCTCATGGTCTTCATAATTTATATCTCCTTTCAAAGTGATATTTCGATGGTTTTTCGTCCGGCCGGGCTCGCTCTCCCAACCGTCGCGAACATTATAGGATTCGCCGGTATCAAAGTCAATAAACAAACATCCGATGATTTGTGAACGAATTTAAAACAATGAAAATGGAATAGGGGACGGTTCCTTATTCCACTTTAAAAGTGGAATAAGGAACCGTCCCCTATTCCATTTTGGGCTACGCCCTGTGAATGATCGCCGGGTCGATGTGATCAAGGTCCGGGCAGCCGGTGAAGGCCATGGCCTTTTTCAGCTCGCCGTTGGCCCTGAGCAGGTAGTCCCGCACGCCGTCCGCGCCGCCCTGCTTGATGGCGGTCATCAGCGGGCGGCCGATGCACGCGCCCTTCGCGCCGAGGGCCAGGGCCTTGAAGGCGTCCATGCCGGTGCGCAGCTCGCAGTCGACGAACAGGGGCGCGTCCCCCGCCAGGGCGGCGATATCCGGCAGCAGCGCCAGCGGCGGCAGCGCGTATTCGATGCGGTTGTTGTGGTGGGAGAGCACCAGGCCCCGGGCCCCGGCGGCCAGGCACTTGTTCGCGTCCCGAACGCTGAGCACGCCCTTCACGATCACGGGCAGACGGGTGGCGGCGCAAAGCTCATGCAGCTCTCCGGTGGTCAGGGGGAACATCACGTCCTCGCCCACCACGTCCAGGCCGCCCTCCGGGCCGAAGGCGTGGTCGATGTCCACCCCCACGGCCAGCAGCCCGCGGGCCTCGGCGTGGCGCAGCTTGCGGTAGATCGCCTCCCGGTCGCGGTAGGGCTTGATGATCTCGATCATGCGCGCGCCGGTGTCCGCGAGGCGGTCGATCTCGTCCTCCCCGGCCATGCCGTACCACAGCACCGCGCCGGCGGCCGCCGCGCCCCGGGCCAGCGCCAGCGCCGCGCCCTCGAACATGAAGTGGTCCAGGTGGGAAAGCGCCGCCGTCATGACCGGCGAGGCAAAGCGCTCGCCGTACAGCTCGAAGTCGATGGTCGGGCAGACGGCGTCCAGGTAGCGCGTCTCCACGCGCAGCGAATCGATGTATTCCCGGCTGATGCGGTTGGAATTTCCGACGTCCATGGCAGTGCCTCCTCTATTGCTTCAAATGGTCGATGACCTGGCGCGGCGTCAGGCCCTCGCGGCCGGCGATGGCGGCCACGTCGTCAAACTCGGGCTTGACCCGGTCCACGCCGAAGCCGCGGGAGCGCTTGGCGCGCACTTCGCCCCAGGGGCTGTCCAGCGTGACGGCCTCGCGCCGCAGCGTGTAGCGGCGCACCGCGCGGGCGCGCACGCCGATGGTGGCGGTGTGCTTTAAGAGCAGCGCGGCGAACTCCGACTCCCGCTCGGGCGGGCACAGCACGCTCAGCAGCGTGCCCGGCCGGTCCTTCTTCATCTGGATGGGCTGGGTCCACACGTCCAGCGCGCCGGCGTCGCGCAGCACGTTCGCGGCGTGGCCGATCTCCTCGCCGGTCATGTCGTCCAGGTTACAGCTCAGCTCCACCGCCGAATCGCTGTCTTCCGCGGTCTCGCCCAGCATCGCCCGCACGCAGTTGGTCCACGCGAAGTCCTTGGTGCCCATGCCGCAGCCCGTCTTGCGCAGCGTCATCACCGGCATGTTGCCGAAGGCGTCCGCGAAGTGGCGCAGCAGCGCCGCGCCGGTGGGCGTGCACAGCTCGCCGCGGATCGCGCCGCCGTAGATCGGCAGGCCCTCCAGCAGCAGCGCCGTGGCCGGGGCCGGCACCGGCAGCACCCCGTGGGCGCACCGCACCTCGCCGCAGCCCACGTGCACCGGCGACACCACCACCCGCTCCGGCGCGATCTCGTGCATCAGCGCGCACACGCCCACCACGTCGGCGATGGCGTCCAGCGTGCCCACCTCGTGGAAGTGGATCTGGTCGACGGGGTGCTCGTGCACCCGGGACTCCGCGTCCGCGATCAGCGCGTACACCGCGTTGGCGTCCGCCCGCACCGCCTCCGGCAGCGGCAGGGCGGAGATGATGGCGCGGATGTCGGACAGAGTGGCGTGATGGTGGTGATGATGGAGTGTGGAGTTTTCATTGAGTGTGGAGTGTGGAGAGTGGAGCGTGGAGTTTTGGTGGTGGTCGTGG
>JAFYBB010000263.1 GCA_017540445.1 Clostridia bacterium
CATTCATTGCGAATGGCTCTCTTAAATAGCATTGAGGAGGAAGCGTGCATTGTCTTCCCTGACGCGCAAGGCCATCATCGAATCGTTTTTGAAGCTGCTGGACGAGCGGCCGCTGAACAGGATCTCCGTGCGGGACATCGTCGAGGATTGCGGCGTGAACCGCAACACGTTCTACTATCACTTTGCCGACCTCCCCGCGCTGATCGACGCCATCGTCAAGGACGACGCGGACCGCATCGCGCTGGAGGGCGCGGGTATGCAGTCGCTGTCGGACTGCCTGCGCGCCGCGCTGCAGTTCACGACGGCGCACCGGCGCGCCGTGTACCACATCTACAGCTCCGCCAGCCGCGACATCATCGAGCAGTACCTGATGGACATCTGCGGCTATGTGGTGCAGAAGTTCATCGACAACATGTCCGCGGGCATGGACGTTTCCGATGAAGACCGGGCTGTGCTCGTGCAGTTTCACAAGTGCGAGTGCTTCGGCCAGGTGATCGACTGGCTGAACCACGGCATGAACACGGACATGGAGAAGCAGTTCTTCCGCATCTGCGAGCTGGGCGAGGGCATGACCGTCGAAATGCTGCGCCGGAGCAAAGAGCGGCAAGAGACCTGAACGCGCGGCAGGCCGGGGCATCTCCCGGGCCTGCTCTTTTGTTTTTGGGCATTCGCGCCCGTTTGTCTGAATTTGGGACAAACGGGCGCGGGTGTCCATTTTATTTTCGGCGAAGCCGCAGTATAATGCGTTCAGTGATCGAGAGAGGAGGACGCTTATGAGATCGACCAATCTGATCAGGACGGCCAAGACGGGCTACATCGTGCTGTCGCTGGCGCTGTGCGCGCTGGGAATTGGGCTGATGCTGAAGCCGGACGTGTCCGTCACGGCCATCGGGATCATCGTGGGCTGCGTCCTGATCGCGTTCGGCGTCGTCAAGCTGATCGGGTATTTCTCAAAGGACCTCTACCGGCTGGCGTTTCAGTTCGACCTGGCCTTCGGGCTGCTGCTGCTGGCGCTGGGCGCGGCGGTGGTGTTCCGGCCCGGCCTGGCGATGGGCACGCTGTGCGTGATACTGGGCGTTGAGATCATCGCGGACGGCCTGTTCAAAATCCAGACCGCGCTGGACGCCCGGCGCTTCGGGCTGGGCAGCTGGTGGCTGATACTGGCGCTGGCGGCGCTGGCGGGCGCGATCGGCGTGACGATGATCGTAAGCCCCGCGGAGGGCGCGATGGCCCTGGCCGTGCTGCTGGGCGCGTCGCTGCTGGCCGAAGGCGCGCTGAACCTGGGCGTGGCGCTGTGCGCGGTGAAGATCATCGACCACCCCTACGACGGCCCGGAGCCGCACTTCCACCTGAAGGAAAGGAGAATGGAGTAAATGCGCTTTGCGAGAGCGGTTGTGAAGAGCCGCGTTGTGATACTGATCGTCGCGCTGCTGCTGCTGGTGCCCTCGGTGATGGGCATGCTGGGCACGCGCATCAACTATGATATGCTGGACTACCTGCCCGGGGATATGGACACCGTGATCGGGCAGAACGAACTGATGAAGGACTTCGGCAAGGGCGCGTTCTCGTTCATCGTGGTCGAGGGCATGCCCGCGCAGGACGTGGACGCCCTGAAGACGAAGCTCGAGGGCGTGGAGCACGTGGAGTCGGTCATCTGGTACACCAGCTTCGCGGACCTGTCGGTGCCGATGGAGATGCTGCCGAAGAAGCTGTACGACGCCTTCAACACCGACGACGCCACGCTGATGGCCGTGTTCTTCGACAGCTCCACCTCGGCGGACGAGACCATGCAGGCCATCCGCGAGATCCGGGCGATCGCCGGCAAGCAGTGCTTCGTGTCCGGCATGTCCGCTCTGGTGACCGATCTGAAGGATTTGTGCGAGCGGGAGGAGCCCATCTACGTGGGCATCGCCGTGGCCCTGGCCTGCGCGGCCATGATGATCTTCCTGGACGGCTGGCTGGTGCCCTTCGTGTTTCTGGCGAACATCGGCCTGGCCATACTGATCAACCTGGGCAGCAACTACTTCCTGGGCGAGATCTCCTACATCACCAAGGCCCTGGCGGCCGTGCTGCAGCTGGCCGTGACGATGGACTACTCGATCTTCCTGTGGAACGCCTACAACGAGCAGCGCGCGAAGCAGGACGACCGGCTGGAGGCCATGGCCCTGGCCATCCGCGAGACGCTGACCTCGGTGGTCGGCAGCTCGCTGACCACCATCGCGGGCTTCATCGCGCTGTGCTTCATGAGCTACATGCTGGGCCGCGACCTGGGCCTGGTCATGGCCAAGGGCGTACTGCTGGGCGTGATCAGCTGCGTGACCGTGCTGCCCGCGCTGATCCTGCTCTTGGACAAGCCCCTGCAGAAGACCAAGCACCGCTCCATCATCCCCAGGATGGGCGCGTTCGCCCGGGGAATCGTCAAGGCCTTCCCGGTGTTCCTGGTGGTGCTGGCCGTGCTGGTCTGGCCCGCGTGGAACAGCTACAGCCAGACCCAGAGCGAGGTCTACTACGACATGGCCAGCTGCCTGCCGCAGGACATCGACTTCGTGATCGCCAACCACAAGCTGCGGGACGAATTTGACGTCGCCTCCACCCACATGGCCCTGGTGGACGCCTCGGTGCCCCAGAAGGACGTGGCCGCGATGATCGACGAGATGGAAAAGGTGGACGGCATCAAGTATGTGCTGGGCCTGGAGTCGGTGATCGGGGACAGCGTGCCCAAGGAGATGCTGCCCGAGTCCGTCACGAAGCTGCTGCAGAGCGACCGCTGGGAGCTGCTGCTGATGAACTCCGAATACCACGTGGCCAGCGACGCGGTGGGCGCGCAGATCGACCAGCTGAACGCCATACTGAAGAAGTACGACCCCACCGGCATGCTGATCGGCGAGGCGCCCTGCACCAAGGACATGGTGGACGTGACGAACCACGACTTCCAGGTGGTCAGCCTGGTGTCGGTGCTGGCGATATTCGTGATCATACTGCTGGTGGAGCGGAGCCTGTCGCTGCCGTTCATACTGGTGGCGGTCATTGAGCTGGCCATATTCATCAATCTGGGTCTGCCGCACATCACGGGCCAGTCGCTGCCCTTCATCGCGCCGATCGTCATCAGCACGATACAGCTGGGCGCCACGGTGGACTACGCCATACTGATGACCACGCGCTACAAGGCGGAGCGCGCGGCGGGCCAGTCGAAGAAGGACGCCGTCACCACGGCGCTGGCCACCTCCACGCCCTCGATCATCGTCAGCGGCATGGGCCTGTTCGCCGCCACGTTCGGCGTGGCCATGTACTCGCAGATCGACATCGTGCGGTCCATGTGCATGCTGCTCTCCCGCGGCGCGCTGATCAGCATGGTGTGCGTGCTGCTGTTCCTGCCCGCGCTGCTGATGCTGTGCGACGGCCTGATCCGCCACACCACGCTGGGCATGAAAGTGAAGGAATGAACGACAAGTCTCAGAAGGGAGCTTTCGATATGAAACGGTATATGATTTGCAGCCTGTGTGTTCTGCTGGCAGCGCTTTTGACCCTGGGTTCCATGGCGGCCCTGGCCGAGGAGAACAAGGAGACCGTGTACGTGCTGGCGGACGCCCTGGGCCAGCCCAAGAGGGTGTTTGTCAACGAACAGCAGCCGGAGGGCGAGAGAGGCGCGGAGGAGGCCCCGCAGGGCGAGATCGCGCTGCCGGTGCGCGTGAGCTTCCGGTATGAGCTGGACGGCGCGCCCATCGAGCCGGCGGACCTGGCGGGCAAGAGCGGGCATCTGGCGATCTACGTGGACTACGCCAGCAGTCTGACCGGCGCCGCCGAGGTCAAGGGGGAGACGGTGGAAATGCCCATCCCCTTCCTGGCCGCCACGGTGCTGCCGCTGGATGAGGACGTGTTCTCCAACGTGGAAGTGACCAACGGCCATGTCATCAACGCGGGCCGCGTCAGCGCCGTGGTGTGCATCGGCATGCCGGGCCTGAGCGAGGCGCTGGACATGAGCCA
>JAFYBB010000264.1 GCA_017540445.1 Clostridia bacterium
TCTGCAATTCATGATACCGCGCGGCGTCCGTGCCCACGTTGTGCACGGACGTCAGTATCAGCATCAGCATCAGCGCGACCAGCCCCAAGGTGAGGCCGACCGCGCCGAGGGTCTTTCGCTTGGATTTGTTCATGGTTCACAACATTCCCGCTTTCTTCAGGAAAGCCTGCCTGCCGCATCATCGCGAATCGCCTGATCCAGTTCTTCCGCGAATTTACGGAACTGGTTGAAGCGCTCCTCTTCCTGCCAAAACACGGTGCCGTCACCCAGAAAGAACGGCACCTTCAACGTTCCGCCTTTCTTCAGCTTCAGTTCCAGCCCGTACACCATATTGCCCTTGAAAGCCTCGAATTCGGCGTGGCCGTCCTTCACCTCGCGCATGGAATGGTTGCCATAGGGCCGGTACATGCTGTGGCGCTCCACACCGCTGCGCAGGCGCTCCATCTCCTGGCTGTGGCGGTAGGACGTCGTCAGGTCGATCACCTGCGTGGATTCGATCTCCGACAGATTCAGCGAAATCTTCCCGCCCTCCACGGCTTCCGACACGCCAGTCAGCCGCCCTTTGGCGCGGTCCACCGACAGGGAGGCGCAGCCGCTCGAGAAGGAGAGATCGGCATTCAGTCCCTCCCGGGTCTCGATGGTCTTCAGCGCGTCATCGTTCTGTTGTCGGGCAGCTTCCCTCCGGTTCTGTTGTTCCTTGCTCGTCTGATTGGCTCCGGCGGCGCGCACGGCCGTGACGACAACGGCCAGCACGGCCAGCGCCACATAGATCCATACCGAATTCATACGCTCATCCCTTCTCTCCGGTCCCCGGAGCGATCCTCCGTCATTCTCCCAGCTTCACCCAGAGCGCGGGCTGTAGATAGGCATTGTGGTCCGCCGGGCCCCGGGACAGCTCAAATCCGACCATCGACATCACCGAAATGGTAAAGGCGTTCCCCTGAGAACTGCGCGTCCACCGCTCGACGCTCGTGCTTTGCTGGATGGCCCTGGACCGCGCGGTATACAGAGGCTCGATCTCACCCATGCCGTATTTCACAATCTGGGCGCAACTCAGCAGGAACACGCGGTCCCGCGTGGGCGGCGCGTCCATTCCGGGAAAGTTTTCCGCCTCCTGGACGGAGGAATTGTCCACCTCGGTCTCTTCGATCCGGGCACGCTCTTCGTCGTTGAAGGCCGTATGGAAGAAATCCCCGTTCAGCCACGCGCGGGCGTCGCACGTTTCCCACTGGACCGGTCCGGTCCCGTCAAAGTAGGGCATGCTGTGAAGCAGGTATCGGGACATCAGCAGCGCCCGGTCCCCGTCCCTCTCCAGCACCAGCCACTCGATGGGTTCCGCGCCATCGAAGTCGACATTGTCCTGCTCGAAATGCCCGAAACGGACCAGGTCGCCGACGGCAGTATCCGCCGGGATCGACGCGTCCTCAGGGGCTTGAGCGGGCATATCGACCGTCGGGGCTGTCTGTTTTTTGGCATTTGTCTCCAGCCACAGGGCGGGGCGCAAGCCGCAGCGCTTGTTCACCCGTTTCCACCCGGTACTGACGCCCTCGGACATGCTGTACTGACCCGCCATAAATACAAACGGCATCATGGCATAATCCTCGTCCGACACGGGCCCGCGCAGCCACCAGCCGACGTCGTAGTTCGTGCCGAAGCGGGCAGTGGCGTAGGGCGTACATGTGCCCGCGCGATCCTCCGGATTCCTGACGGTCATGTAGCGAATCATTTCCTGATAGCTGGGCAGGAACACGCGGTCCCGCGTGTTCGGGCTGCCCTGGGTCACCATGTAAGCGCCAACATCCCCGATCGACTTTTCCCGGCCCGCGTTGTCCACATCCACTTCGGGGATGGACGCCTGCTCCTCGGCGCTGAAGGCCGAAGCCAGGAACTCTCCGTTCAGCCACTGCCGCAGCGTGCATGCGTCCCAGGCGGTCTTCTGCGGGGCCAGATCGTCGTGATACGGGCGGGCATCCAGTATCTTTTCGCTGATCAGCAGCACCCTGCTGCCATCCACGGCCGCCACGGTCCACTCGATGGGCTCGGGGCCGTCGTCCGGGTCGCAGTCCTGTTCATAGTGCCCGAAGGTCAGTTTGTCGCCCACCGCGTAGGGCGCGGTCTCCTGCTTGCTGCAACCCGTCATGAGCGCGCACAGCATCGACAGGATCATCAAACAGACGATCGACCTCATGGGTCTGCATGACATATGGCCGCCTCCTCTCCTCGAAATATGGCCTCAAACTCACAGCTTCTGCAGATAGCTGGTCACAAACCCCTCCAGCTTGCCGTCCATCACGGCGTTGACGTCGCCCATCTCGTAGCCGGTGCGGTGGTCCTTGACCATCGTGTAGGGCTGGAACACGTAGGAGCGGATCTGGCTGCCCCACTCGATCTTCTTCAGCTCGCCCTTGATCTCGCCCATCTGCTCCTGGCGCTGCTGCTCCTTCAGCTCGGCCAGCCGCGCGCGCAGCCAGATGAAGCACATCTCCTTGTTCTGCACCTGGCTGCGCTCGTTCTGGCACTGCACCACGATGCCGGTGGGGATGTGGGTGATGCGCACGGCGGAGTCGGTGCGGTTGACGTGCTGGCCGCCCGCGCCGGAGGCCCGGTAGGTGTCGATGCGCAGGTCCTCGGGGCGGATCTCGATGTCGCCGTCGTCCTCGATGATGGGCGAAACGTCCAGCGACGCGAAGGACGTGTGCCGGCGGGCGTTGGCGTCAAAGGGTGATATGCGCACCAGCCGGTGCACGCCGCGCTCGGACTTCAGATAGCCGTAGGCGTAGTCGCCGGTCACCTCGAAGGTCACCGACTTGATGCCGGCCTCGTCGCCCTCCAGCAGGTCCAGCAGCTTCACGGCAAAGCCCATCCGCTCGCAGAAGCGGGTGTACATGCGGTAGAGCATCTGGGTCCAGTCCTGGGCCTCGGTGCCGCCCGCGCCGGCGTGCAGCGACAGTATGCAGTTGCAGCCGTCGTACTCGCCGGTCAGAAGCGTCTGCAGCCGCAGCGTCTCCAGGTCGGCCTTCAGGCTGGCGAACTCGGCGGAAATCTCCTCCACCTGGCTCTCGTCGTCGGCCTCCTCGGCCAGCTCCATCAGCACCTCGATGTCATCCGCCCGGCTGATCAGGCTCTCGTAGTGCTTGATGCGGCTCTCCACGCTGCTGGCCTTGGCGGACACCCTCTGCGCCCGCTCGGTGTCGTCCCAGAAGCCCGGGGAGCCCATATCCTCGTTGTATTCGACCAGCTGCTCGCGCAGATGGTCGATCTGCAGGCTCTTGCCCGCCTCGTCCAGCATGCCTCGAACGGCGTTCAGGTCCTGCTTGAAGACGTCCATTTCCAACATCGAAATCATCACTTCCCAAACAATAGATTGATGTTTATTCCTGTAGCCCGCTGACCAATCATCCCATCTCCCGCAGCTTCTCAACAACCCGCCGGTTTCTCTCCGCTACCGCACGCATCAGCGCCGCATAGCGCTCAGGGGTCTTTACCGGATCGATTTCCGGATTATCTTCATCTTCCTCAACAGGCAGGTCTCGGGCTGCCTCGATCATAGCAATCTGTTCGGGCGTCAGTTTTGTCCCGGGTCTATAAGTGTAGTGAATGTCCTTTCCCATCGTCAGCCCTCCTCTCGATTCGTCAATAGCGTCCGATAATGCTGTTGTTATAGGCATGGCGTTCCAGCTTTGTCGCCAGTCGTGCCGAAATAATCCGGATGTCCGTATTTCCTGTAAATGCATTCTCGCGATCGCAGTAAACCACAGTCAATACATCATGAACCAGCCCGATCGTCAGGTAGCGTTCTTCATCCTGGCTGTGTTCCGGGTCAGGGTACTCCAATCGGAGATCGTCATCAAAAACCAACGCAGCAATATCGAAAGAAATGCCGTGCTTCTTTATATTCTTTCTATTCTTGTCCTCATCCCAAACAAAGCTGAGCTCGCCATACTTCATAAAGCTATCCGGCATGGCGTTCTATTCCCCTCTCCCGCAGCACTTCTTGTACTTCTTGCCGCTCCCGCAGGGACACGGATCGTTGGGGCCGACCTTCTTGTCGGCCTTCTTCACGGGCTTTTTGACCTCCTCCTCGCCGTGGCTGGCGCTGGTGGGCTGTGCCACCTGCTTGCGCTCCACGGGCTTGGCCAGCACGGTGAAGTACAGGCGGCGCAGGGTGTCCTCCTGGATCAGGTGGACCATCTCCTCGAACATGTCGTAGCCCTCGCGCTTGTACTCCACGATGGGGTTCTTCTGGCCGTAGGCCCGCAGGCCGATGCCGTCGCGCAGCTCGGTCATGGCGTCGATGTGGTCCATCCAGCGGCGGTCCACCGCGCCCAGCAGCGCCACGCGCTCGAACTCCCGCATGTCCAGGTTCGCGTCGGTCCACATCTTCTCCTTCTGGGCGTAGATGCGGTCGGCCCGCTCCTCGATGGCGGCCACCAGGCCCGCCTTGGTCTTGTCCGAGAGCGCGTCGTACACGATCTTCACGCCGCCGCGGTCCAGGCACAGCTTCTCCAGGTACTCCGAAAGGCCCGCGATGTCCCAGGTGTCCCGGTCGCCCTCGTCGGCCACGTGGCGGTCCACCGCCTCGGTGATCAGGGTGTGGCGCATCTCCATGATCTTGTCGTGCATGTTGCCGCCCTCCAGCACCTCCCGGCGCTGGCCGTAGATGATCTCGCGCTGCTGGTTCATCACGTCGTCGTACTGCAGCACGTGCAGGCGGATGTCGTAGTTCTTGCTCTCCACCCGCTTCTGGGCGTTCTCGATCTGCTTGGACACCAGGCCGAACTCGATGGCCTCCTCGCCCTCGCCGCCGGACAGCTTCTCCAGCATCGGGCGGAACCGGTCGCTGCCGAACAGGCGCAGCAGGTCGTCCTCAAAGGAGATGAAGAACTGGCTGCTGCCCGGGTCGCCCTGGCGGCCGGCGCGGCCGCGCAGCTGGTTGTCGATGCGGCGGGATTCGTGGCGCTCGGTGCCGATGATGTGCAGGCCGCCCAGCTTGACCACCTCGTCGTGGCCGGCCCTGGTCTCCACCTCGTACTTGGAAAGCAGCTGACGGAACACCTTGCGGGCGTCCAGCACCTCCTGAGGCACGTGCTCGTTGAAGCCGATGGCCTCCTCGATCAGCTCGTCGTCGTAGTCCTGCAGGCGCATGGCCTTTCGGGCCATGAACTCGGCGTTGCCGCCCAGCAGTATGTCGGTGCCGCGGCCGGCCATGTTGGTGGCGATGGTGACCGCGCCCACCTTGCCGGCCTGGGCCACGATCTCGGCCTCCTTCTCGTGGAACTTGGCGTTCAGCACCACGTGCTCCACGCCCCGGCGGGCCAGCATGCCGCTGAGCAGCTCGCTCTTCTCCACCGACACCGTGCCCACCAGCACCGGCTGGCCGGTGGCGTGGCGCTTGACGACCTCCTCGATGATGGCGGCGTACTTGGCCTTCATCGTGACGAACACGGCGTCGTTCATGTCGTTTCGGATCATGGGCCGGTTGGTGGGAATGGTGACGACGTCCAGCTTGTAGATGCCGTTGAACTCCTCCTCCTCGGTCTTGGCCGTGCCGGTCATGCCCGACAGCTTGTGGTACATGCGGAAGTAGTTCTGGAAGGTGATGGTGGCCAGGGTCTTGCTCTCCCGCTCCACCTTCACGCCCTCCTTGGCCTCGATGGCCTGGTGCAGACCGTCGGAATAGCGTCGGCCCACCATCAGGCGGCCCGTGAACTCGTCCACGATGATGACCTGGCCGTCCTTGACCACGTAGTCCACGTCGCGCTTCATCATCTTGTGGGCGCGCAGGGCCCCCAGGATGTGGTGGTACAGCTCCTGGTTCTGCGGGTCGGTCAGGTTCTCCACGTTGAAGAAGCGCTCGGCCTTCTTGACGCCCTGCTCGGTCAGCGACAGCGTCTTGTCCTTCTCGTCGCGCAGGTAGTCGCCCGGCACGGCCAGGCCGCCCTCCCGGTCCTCCTTGTCCTCCTTGGCCTCGGTCAGCCCGGTCAGTATGAACTGGTTGGCGCGGCTGTACAGCTCGGTGGACTTCTCGCCCTGGCCGGAGATGATCAGCGGCGTGCGGGCCTCGTCGATCAGTATCGAGTCCACCTCGTCGACGATGGCGAAGTTCAGGGGCCGCTGCACCATGCGCTCCTTGTAGGTGACCATGTTGTCGCGCAGGTAGTCGAAGCCGAACTCGTTGTTGGTGCCGTAGGTGATGTCCGCGGCGTAGGCGACCTGCCGCTCGCCGGCGTCCAGGTCGTGCACGATCAGGCCCACGGAAAGGCCCAGGAAGCGGTACACCTTGCCCATCCACTCGCTCTGGAACTTGGCCAGGTAGTCGTTCACGGTGACCACGTGCACGCCCTTGCCGGTCAGCGCGTTGAGCACCGCCGGGAAGGTGGCGGTCAGCGTCTTGCCCTCGCCGGTGCGCATCTCGGCGATGCGGCCCTGGTGCAGCACGATACCGCCGATCAGCTGCACGTCGAACGCCCGCTGGTTCAGCACGCGCACGCCCGCCTCGCGCACCAGCGCGTAGGTCTCGGGCAGCAGCGCGTCCAGGTCCTCGCCGCCCTGGGCCCGCTTCTTGAGCTCGGCGACGCGCGCCTGCATCTGCTCGTCGGTCAGCTTCTTGACGTCGCCCTCCAGCGCGTTGATCTGGTCCACCGTCTTTTGCAGCTTCTTGATCTGCGCCTCGTTGGAGGTCTTCAGGAAATTCTTCAGAAAATCAAACATCGGTATTCCTCCGGGAGTCATTGCTTCTCGCCGCGTTTGGCCCGCGGCGGCGGATTGCCATAATAATCCATATTACAGCCTATTGTATATTATAGCACAGCGCCGCCGGTTTTGACAATACGCAGCCGCGCCGACGCGAAAAAACAACCTGCCAAAATGTTACTACTCAGTGTATCCGGTCAGAGCAAAGATGACAATGAGAGACGAAGGCAGGGATAAAACAGAACAAGCAGGAAGTGAAATATATTGAAAGATCAGCGAAACAACAGAGAATTAACGGCTTAACATAAAATTCCAA
>JAFYBB010000265.1 GCA_017540445.1 Clostridia bacterium
AGTCAGCCTGCGGCTGCCAGCTCCCTCTGAGAGGGAGCCTTTTGGCGGCGAAACGGGCCAAAGCCTCCCTCTCAGAGGGAGGTGGCTCGGCGTAGCCGAGACGGAAGGAGTCCGTATCCCACAAGTTTCCGTGAAGAGCCCGAAAAAGGCCCCTTTGCGCAAACCGCGTTCGCGCAAAGGGGCCTTCGTTTGTATGGTTTACAGCGTCCAGTCCACCTGGTTCGTGTGCAGCAGGTGGTGCGCCTTCTCGGAGAGGGGCTTCTCCATGTACTCCTTGTACAGCGCGACCACGTCCGGGTTCTCGTGGGAATAGCGGATGGGGTTGTTCACGTCCAGCGCGTCCAGTATGTCGGCGCGCCCGGCCGCCATCTCCACGCCGTCGTGGATCGGCTGTCCGCCGCCGCCGGCGCAGCCGCCGGGGCAGGCCATGATCTCCACGAAGTCATACTGCACGTCGCCCCTGCGGATGGCGTCGATGAGCCGGCCCGCGTTGCCCAGGCCGCTGGCCACGGCCACGCGCACCTTCGTGCCCGCCACGTCGTACTCCGCCTCGCGCCAGGCGTCGGCGTACACCGGCAGCGAATGGTCCGCGCGCATGGCGCAGAAGGTCTCCGGGTCCGGGTTCTTGCCGACCACCATGTAGTACGCGCTGCGCAGCGCGGCCTCCATGACGCCGCCGGTGCGGCCGAATATGACCGCCGCGCCGGTGCCGCTGCCCAGCGGGGAATCGAAGGGGATCTCCTCCAGCGCGGCCACGTCGATCTGCCGCAGCAGCCGCGACAGCTCGCGGGTGGTCAGCACCAGGTCCACGTCCTTCATGCCGGGGTAGCCGGGCTCGACGTGGGCCGCGTCGTTCAGCTCGGGCACGTCGCACTCGTACTTCTTGGCCGAGCAGGGCATGATGGACACCGAGAAGATCTTCGACGGGTCCACCCCGATCTTCTGCGCGAAGTAGCTCTTGGTGACCGCGCCGAACATCTGCTGCGGCGACTTGGCCGTGGAGAGCTGGGTGACCATGTCCGGATAGCGCAGCTTCATGAAGCGCACCCAGCCGGGACAGCAGGAGGTGAACATCGGGTAGCTGCTCTTGCGGTTCTTCAGGTACTCCAGCAGCTCGCTGCCCTCCTCCATGATGGTCAGGTCGGCGGAGAAGTTGGTGTCGAACACGTAGTCCACGCCCAGCGCCTTGATGGCGGCGGCCATGCGGCCCTCGGTGGCCTGTTCGGGGGTCAGCCCGATGGACTCGCCGTAGGCCGAGCGCACGGCGGGCGCCACCTGCACCACGGTGATCTTCTCCGGGTCATACAGCGCCTCGTAGAAGCGGTCGGTGTCGTCGCGGGCGGACAGCGCGCCGGTGGGACAGTGGGTGATGCACTGGCCGCACAGCGAGCACATGTCCGTCAAGCTCCCGCGCCCCTGGGCCAGGCCCACGCGGGAATGCCTGCCGGTGCCCAGTATGTCCCACACGCGCAGGTCCTGGACCTTGTCGCACTCGTTCACGCAGCGGAAGCACTGCACGCACTTGGAGTCGTCGCGGATCAGCGGCAGGCTCGCGTCCCATTTCAGGGGCCGCGGGTCGACCTCGTCCACGGGGTTGGTGACGTTCAGCTCCCGCGCCACGGCCTGCAGCCGGCAGCTGCCGTCGCGGACGCAGGTGGTGCACGCGGTGTGGTGCTGGGAGAGGATCAGCTCCACGTTGGCGCGCCGGGCGGCACGGACGCGGGCGGTGTCGGTGCGCACGACCATGCCCTCCTCGCACACGTTGTTGCACGCGGCGACCAGGCGGTCGACGCCCTCGACCTCCACCAGACAGACGCGGCACGCGCCCACCTCATTGATGTCCTTCAGGTAGCAGAGCGTCGGAATCCGTATGCCCAGCTGAGCGGCGGCGTCCAGCAGGGTGGTGCCCTCCGCCACCTCGACCGGCCTTTGATTGATGATCAGTTTTACCATGATTCGCGCCCTCCTTTCACACTGCCCATGCCGTGGTGGTCGCACCTGAGGCACCGGCTGCACTCCTGCAGCATCTCCTGATGGGTCATGCAGCCCTCCATCAGCGTAAAGTCGTCCTTGCGCTCGGCGGCGGGCCGCTCCGGCAGGTCGACGCGGCCGGTCGGGCCGGGCACGCGGTTGGCGGCCCAGGGGATCTCGACGTCCCGGGGCAGCCTGTGGCAGAAGCCCAGCGCCTCGTCGATGTTGGCCGCGGCGGTCTTGCCGGCCTCCACGGCGCGTATGACCGTGGACGGGCCGCTGGCGCAGTCGCCGCCGCTGAACACCAGCGCGCCCTCATCGACGGCGCAGCTGTCCTTGGCCTGTATGCGCCCGCGGCGGGTGGGAATGCCCTCGGCCGCGAAGGCCTCGCTGTCGATGGCCTGGCCGATGGCCGCGACCACGATGTCGCATTCCACGCGCACCTCGTCCCGCTCGGCGCGCACCGGCTTCGGGCGGCCGCGGTCGTAGGCGCCGGGGATCTGGGGCTGCACGATCAGCGCGGCGACCTTGCCCTCAGCGTCGGTCTCGATGCGCACCGGGGCCATCATGGTCATCAATTCGCAGGTCTCGGC
The DNA here is from genome assembly GCA_017540445.1 of Clostridia bacterium. Taxonomy (GTDB): domain Bacteria; phylum Bacillota; class Clostridia; order Christensenellales; family Aristaeellaceae; genus UBA2862. Next base: position 2,565 of record JAFYBB010000265.1, read on the forward strand.
GATGGCGCCGTCGACCTCCTCCACCAGCGCGGTCATGTCCTCCTTGCGGCGGCGATACACGCAGGTCACGGTCTTCGCCCCCAGGCGCATGGCGGTGCGGGTGCAGTCCATGGCCACGTTGCCGCCGCCGACGATCACCACGCGCTTGCCCGCGAAGTCGGGCTTGTCGTTGTCGCCCATGGCGCGCAGCAGCTCCACCGCCGAGAGCACGCCCTCGGCGTTCTCGCCCTCGATGCCCAGGCTGTTGGCGGCGTGGGCCCCGATGGCGATGTACACCGCGTCGTAGTCCGCCTTCAGCCGATTGAAGGCCGCGCCGTCGATGCTGCAGTTCAGCTTCGCGGTGACGCCGGTGTCCAGTATGGCCTGTATGTCGGCGTCCAGGTAGGCGTTCGGCAGGCGGTAGCGCGGTATGCCGTAGCGCATCATGCCGCCCAGCTGCGCCCGCTGCTCGAACACGTCGGCCTGGTGGCCCATGCGCTGCAGGAAGTAGGCCGCCGTCAGGCCGGAGGGGCCGCCGCCGATCACGGCGACCTTCTTGCCTGTCCTGGGCAGGCATTCCGGCGGCGGCACGACGCCCGCGCCCTCGATGGCCGAGCGCTTGATGCCGCGGATGTTCACGGGGCTGTCGATCATGCCCCTGCGACAGACCGCCTCGCAGGGATGCTCGCAGATCAGCGCGCAGGCGGCCGGGAAGGGATTGTCCTGGCGGATCACGCGCACCGCGTCCGCGTAGCGGCCCGCGCGGGTCAGCGCGATGTAGCCGGGAATGTCCACGTGCGCGGGACAGCCGCCCATGCAGGGCACGGCCTCAAACTTAGCGGTGCATCCGCCGCCCGCCACGTGGGCCTCCAGCTCCGCCCGGATGGCCTTCACCGCGCCCCGCAGCGCGTCCGCCGCGGCATAGCCGATGGCGCAGTCCGCGCTGTCCGCCGCCGTGTTCAAAAGCCGCTCGATCTCACCGACGCAGCCCGGCTTCGCCGTCCCCGCCTCGATCGCGTCCAGCAGCTGCGCCACCCGCGTCAGTCCCACGCGGCAGGGCACGCACTTGCCGCAGGTCTGCGCCAGGCACTGCCACGCGTACGCCGCGCACTGGCCGACCGGACAGTTCCCCGCCGGCGCCGCCTTGCTCCTGCGCGCGCTGTCCTCGTAGAGTTGCTTGATGGCCGACGTCATCGCCGAGTCATGGATTACCTGGAGTCTACTCATGGCCCTCATCTCCCCCTTATTGTGTCGGATTGGCTGATATGGAGAATACGCATTATACTTCCAAGTATATCGTAATAACATTATATCGGATTATGCGGAACAGGGCAAGAGGAAAATGCTGATGGCGCGTCACACGCGATCCAGATAATCCATGACCAGCTCGCAGAACATGGCGTTCGCCCAGGAGAACCACGGCCGGGTATAGCGGGCGGGATCGTCGACAAACACGCCCTCGTGCATCATGCCGGTACCGGCGTCGCTGTTGACCATCTGCCGGATACAGTCCAGCTTCTCCCGGCAATCGGCCGCCGTCAGCCCCTGTACCGCCAGCGCGATGTGCCACACGTACCGGACGGGGATGTGCGGGCTGCCGATGCCCCTGAGATACTTTCCCTCATAATAGAACGGGTTGTGCTCGCTCAGTATGACCTCCCGGGTATTCAGGTAAAGCTGGTCGTCCGCGTCGCACCAGCCGAGCAGCGGCAGCGCCAGCAGGCTGGGGATATTGGCGTCGTCCATGACCAGATACTGCCCGAAGCCATCCACCTCATACGCGTAGTACGGCTTGGCCGTATGTGGGAGAACGGCGTATTCGCCGATGGCCCTTCTGACCCCGGCGGCAAACGACCGGGTCCTTTCGGCAAACGCATGATCGCCATACACTTCTTCCGAGATCTCCCCGATCCGCTCGAGGGTGACCGCGGCGAACATATTCGCGGGAATGAAGTATCCGTACACGCAGGAATCGTCACTGGGCCGGAAGCCGGACCAGATCAGCCCGATGCCGGGCTTGACCAGCGCCCCCATCCCGTCCCTGGAGAGCGTATCGGTGAACACGCAATCGTCCCGTTGAAAGCGGTACTCCGAGCGGTTTTCATGGTCCGTCTCGGTCTGCAGGGTTTCGACGATCCGCTCCGCCGCGCGCTTCCACGCCGGCGTGAAATGCTCTGTCGTCCCCGCCTTCTTCCACAGCGTCCACGCCAGATTGACCGGATGGCAGAGCGAGTCCGTCTCGTACTTCCGCTCCCAGATACCGGGTTTCATGGCCGTCCTGTCAGAGGTCCAGATGGACGTGGTGCCGGGCAGCGTGAAGGCGTTGGCATAGGGATCCAGCAGAATACACCTGGCCTGGGTCTCTATGACCTTCACAAGGATCTCCCTGATCCCGGGCTCCTGCGCCGCGAAGCGAACGTAGGGCATCAGCTGACAGGCGGAATCCCTCAGCCACATCGCGGGGATATCGCCGGTGATCACGTACACCGAACCGTCCTCCATCCGCTTGACCGTGTTGTCCAGGGTGTCGCCGATGCAGTTTTCAAAGACCTGACCCACCCGGCCGTCCTCCCCGGAGAAAACCCCCCTGACCCGATCGATCATGCGGTCGATCGCAGCATACTGATTCTTCATGGCAATCCTCCTCGTTGATCTGTATGGTCAGATTATACCACAAAGAGATCGGAGTCAGCAACTGGGTAGGCAGTAGGGAGTCAGTAGGCAGTAGGCAGTAGCCAGTAGCCAGTAGGGGCGGCGAGGCGCCGCACGCCCGGGGAGGGTACAGGGTACAGGGTACAGGGTACAGGAATAGCCAGTGGTCAGTAGGCAGTAGTCAGTAGCCAGTAGCCAGTAGGGGCGGCGAGGCGCCGCACGCCCGGGGAGGGTACAGGGTACAGGGTACAGGAATAGCTTGGGATAATGGACAGGGAGGAGGGAGCCTTCCCCTTCAGGGGAAGGTGGCAGCGCGTCAGCGCTGACGGATGAGGTCGTTACCCGCCAACGGCCAGTGTGTGTTGTTGAATGAGGAATGAGGAATGAGGAGTGAGGAATTGTTGTTGAAATCCTGCCGGATTTCTTATATTTTGAATCGGTGGGCAGCAAAGGTAGCATTGCCTTCCCCTTTGGGGAAGGTGGCGCGAAGCGCCGGAAGAGGTCCCCGCCCGCCCAGCGGCCCACAGCCAGTAGCCAATAGAAACAGCACGCCGCCAATTGCCGGTATCCAGCGCCGACGCGCGACGATTCGATTCAACAGACTACCCCCCGCGTGTCATTGCGAGAAGGCGCTGCATCCGCAGCGCCGACGTGGCAATCCGATCCTCTGGAATGAAGGATGACTCAACAGCCCTCATTTCCATTTCCCTTGAATTGTTAAGATCAATATGATATACTTTTCACAGTGATCCGATACAACGGACTCTGGAGAAGAACAGGGGGATGCGCCAAATGCCTGGCGTGAAAAAGGAACAGGAGCGCGACGAGCTGCACCGCGCGATTTGGGCGATTGCCGATGAGTTACGCGGCAGCGTGGACGGCTGGGATTTCAAGAATTACGTGCTGGGCACGATGTTCTACCGCTACATCAGCGAGAACCTGACCTCCTACATCAACGACGGCGAACGACAGGCCGGCAATGCGGGTTTCGATTATGCCGCGCTGTCTGACGCGGACGCCGAAGAGGCGCGGGAAGGGCTGATCGAGGAAAAGGGCTTTTTCATACTGCCGAGCGAGCTGTTCTGCAATGTGTGCGCGCGGGCAGCGCAGGATGAAAACCCGAATGAGACTCTGGAAACCATCTTCCGCAACATTGAGGACAGCGCGAAGGGCAGCGAATCGGAAAACAGCTTCGCGGGCCTGTTCGACGATTTCGACGTGAACAGCAACAAGCTGGGCGCGACGGTCGCCAAGCGCAACGAAAGGCTTTGCAAGCTGCTGTGGGGCGTGCGCGACATGCGGCTGGGCGAGGTGAAGCACCACGACATCGACGCCTTCGGCGACGCCTACGAATACCTGATGACCATGTACGCCAGCAACGCGGGCAAGAGCGGCGGCGAGTTCTTCACGCCCGCCGACGTTTCTGAACTGCTGACACGCCTGGGCACAGTGGGCAAGACGGAGATCAACAAGGTCTACGAAAAACCCTGTCAACTTTGATACAAACCAACGAAACTTATGAATCGACGCAAATCGACGCATTTTTTGAGTCGAAACCAAAAATCGACGCATTTTTGAAAATCGACGCAAATGCCCAAAGGCAGGAATACAAAATGGCATCCTGACACCAGAGG
>JAFYBB010000266.1 GCA_017540445.1 Clostridia bacterium
ACCAGCAGCAGCGGGCTGACCATCGGGAAGGTGATCTTCCAGAAGGCCTCCCAGCCGGTGCAGCCCTCCACATCCGCCGCCTCGTACAGCGAGGGGGAGATGGCCGCGAAGCCGGTCAGGAACACGATGATCTGTATGCCGCTGGACATCACGATGTCGTAGATGGAGTCGATCATCTGGAACAGTATCTTGAATAAGCCTCCGCCCACGCCGGAGACGCTCAACAGGTTCTGCAGCGCCGCCGACAGGTTGATGCCGGAGGAGTTGGCCACCTCCTGGGAGATGCCCTGCATCATGTTGTAGAACTCGTTCTGCGATTCGATGCCCGGCAGCACGCCCGAGGACAGTATCACCGGCAGGAAGAATATGGCCCTGGCCAGCGTGCGGCCCTTGAACTTCTGGTTCAAAAGCACCGCCACCACGAAGCTGAGCGCCAGCGTGGCCAGCACGTTCACGGCCATGCGGCCGATCTCCTCCACCAGGCGCTTGTTGAAGTAGGGGTCGATGCTCAGCGCGTACTGGTAGTTGGCAAAGCCGATGAAGCTCTGGGTGTAGCCCTCGCCGGACTTCAGCTGGATGCTGCACAGGCTCATCACCAGCGACTGGCACAGCGGCCGCACCATGAACACCAGGAAGCCGATGATGAAGGGCAGTATGAACATCACGCCCTGGCGCGCCTTGCGCGAGCGCATCGTGCCGTAGGTGGCGTTGCCCGGTATGAACGAGAGCAGCGCCTCCCGCAAGCTCCACTTGCCCGGCCGGTAGGTCTTGATCTTGTTGTTCGCGGCCATTATTGATCGCCTCCCGTCACCAGGTAGCTGCGGGCGGGAACCGTCACGCCGCCCAGGCGGAAGTCCGCCTCGGTGTAGTTCACCAGCACCTGCCGGCCGCCCTCGTAGGTCGTGACGGCCACGCCCTCGGCGGGCTGCTCGTGGCCCACGATGCGCGCCCGGTTCAGGCCCGCCATGTCGCGCTGGTAGGCGGCGATCAGCGCGGATGCCTCATCCCGCCAGGCGCTCCAGGACGCGCCGAAGTAGCCGGAGTACCAGGAATCCTGCAGCGCCTGGGCGTCCTTGGCCATGAAGGTGAAGTTCAGCCCGGCGCCGTACTCGGCGCAGCGCAGCAGCTCGTCCTGCCAGTCCTCCGTCAGATTGATCGCCTGGCCGGTGTAGTCCACCGCGCCGTGCAGCGCGATCTGGTAGAAGGGCACGTTCCGGTCGATGATCGAATACTCGGTGCCCTGCAGGTTCATGTCGGTCACCAGGTCCGCGTAGGGCAGCGCGTAGTCATAGCCGCGCTTGATGGTCACGCGCTGGCCGGCCTCGCGGGCCGCTTTCAGGGCCTCCAGGTTCATCGCCAGCACCTGCTCGCGGGTGGTGGTGTTCTTCGGGTTGTAGTTGCCGGACAGCAGGCTGCCGATGTCGCGGAAGGCCACGCCCGGCGCGCCCAGCCGCTTCAGCGCCGCGATCAGCGCGTCGGCCCGGTCCGCGGCGTAGTGGGGCTCCGCCAGGTAGTAGGGGTCCTGAGCGTCGTCCATCTGGTACCACACCGGGGAATAGGGGTACAGGATCACCTGCTCCAGCGTGGTGAAGCGCGCCGCGTCGCGGAAGGGCAGGAAGCCCTGCAGCAGCCCGCTGCGGTACGCGAAGCAGCTGATGCCGTCGAAGGCCAGCGCCGCGCCCTTGTCCTTCGCCGCGGCGATCAGGGCCTTCATGCCCTTTTCGCCGCCCAGCTGCCCCAGCACCTTCACCCGGGTCAGCACCTTCTGGCGCACGCCGCCGTTGCACCAGCCGGAGAAGCGCACGTTCAGGTTCTGCGCGCCGCCGCCGGTCAGCTCGCCGATGATCCCCTCCGCCTCGGAGAAGGTGGTGGCCGGGATCAGGGAATCCACCGGCAGGCCCAGCTTCACGACCTTCTTGTCGAAGGCGCCCAGCAGCTCCACGTTCACCGGCACGGCCTCGGAGGCCTGCCGTTCGGCCAGCTCCGGGTATCTCTGGCGCAGGTAGTCGCCGTAGGCGGCGGCCATGTCCACGTAGCTGTCGCTGTCCACGAAGCGGTAGCGCTGCACGATGGTGTCCTCGGGCAGCTGCTTTTCAAACATGTACACCAGGCGCGCCGTCTTGGCCGACACGTTGTAGCGGTCGCTGTGCAGCACGTTGTACTTGGCGCACACCCAGTTGTAGCTGTTGTAGCGCAGGCTGATGTCCGCCTGCACGCCGCCGTAGGCGGGCGCGCCCTCCATGATGCAGATGAAGGAGCCGCCGTTTCGGGTCATGCCGAACACCGGGAAGGCGTTCTCGGTCTCGCTGACGGCCTCGGTGCGCTCGCTGCCGTAGTCCCAGCCGTACATGTTGGCGTAGTAGCTGTTCTGGTTCAGCTTGCCGTTGTTGTAGTTGATCAGCGCGCCGCCGCCCTCGGGGATCAGCATGAAGCCCTCGTCGTCCACGCCCGCCGCGCCGAACATCGGCAGCACGGTCAAATAGGTGATCGGGTACTCCGCGCGGTAGCGGATGTCCCGATAGGGCACCTCCACCAGGAAGTCGCCGCCCTCCAGGCGGTAGTTCACGGTGACGTTGAACACCGGGCTGTCGTTCTCCTTCGCCCCGGCCACCCACTGCTGGTCCAGCTCGTAGTCCTCCTGGGTGTAGCCGGCGGCCTCGAAGTAGCCGGCGGTCTTGGCCTTGTTGTTCTCGGAGGTGTCCGCCTTCAGCACGTACAGCTCCTGCTCCGCCAGCGCCGGGTACAGGGCAAGCAGCTCGTCCCGGTTGTCCAGGGTCGCCACCTTGTCGGGCTTGTACAGCGTGTACACGCCCTTGGCCTTCTTGGCGTCCTTCTTGCTCATGGCGTCGGTGAAGGCGGTGAACCGCTCCACCGTGGTGGCCACCGGCAGCAAATACACCTTCTCGATCTTGCCCACCGAGTAGGTGACGCTGACGGTGTTCTCGTCGGGCTGGGACACGCTGTAGGTGCCGTTCTTGATGGAGTAGGCGTAGTTGTTGAAGTCGATGACGCCGCTGGCCGACGAGTAGGTGACGATCAGCGTGGACTGCAGCGTGTCCTTGTTGGTGGACACGGCCACCGCGTCCTTCGCGGCGTCTTCCGGGTTGGACAGCCATTCGCGCCCGGTGGCCTTCTCGGTGAGCTTGAAGGCGGTGGTGGCGGGGTCCAGCTCAAAGCGCAGCGCGTCGTTCTCCAGCGCCAGGGGCTTCGCGTCGCCCTCGTAGTACGAAATCACCGGCGCCTCCACGGTCTCGTCGGCCTGGGGCGCGTACAGCGGTATGCCCACGAACACCACCAGGGCGGCGATGGCGGCCAGCGCGATGATCCAGGGGATCAACCGCCTCAGCAGGGAATCCTTTTTCTGCATCGTTGATCGCCCCCCCTTAATACAGCCTGAACACGATCTCGCGGTACAGGGACACGAAGTAGCTGACCGCGTCGCTCAGCAGGCTGAAGAACACCAGCATCAGGAACATGATGATCATGGCCCCGATCACGGTGGCGACCAGGAAGATCACGGTCTTGCCCGCGCTGTAGTCGTGCACCTGCATCAGCCCCACGAACACCAGCCCCAGGCTCCAGATCACCGATATGCCCGCCAGCACCGTGTAGTAGGCGTACTCGTCGAAGGAGATCATGTGGCTCAGCAGCACCAGCGGCAGCTGGATCAGTATGAACGGCACCAGCGCGTAGCACATGGCCATGTAGATGTCCTGGAAGCGCCCCTTGCCGTCAAACAGCGTGCTCAGGCCCCAGTTGGCGATGCACAGGATCAGAAACGGCAACAGGAGGGACCCGCACTGCTCGTAGATGTTGATGTACCGCAGCGGCGCGCTGATGAACTGGAAGTTCGTGCACATCAGCCGCAGCACCCAGGTCACCAGGAACAGGCCCAGGAACGTGTGGGCCGCGGCCAGCGTGCCGCGCTTCTCGTGGCTCAGGTCCCAGAAGCCGTCGAACGGGTGGAATATGACGTAGGTGCCGTACTTCAGCGACGCCAGATAGCGCTTCCAGCCCGCGTTACGATCCAAAGCCGGCGCTCTTTCTGCGCTCATTCGCTTCCACCTCCATTCTCATTCTCCTGAACAGCCGCAGCACCAGCGGCACGATCAGCAGCACCGCCACCACGGCCACCACCCAGCCCACGCCCTTCTCCACCGCCTCCTTGCGGTAGTAGCGGTAGGCGCGGCCGTAGTTCTCGCGGTCGTGGGCCATCTTGAAGTACTTCATCGCCTCGGCGTACTTCTCCGCCCGCAGGAGCGAGCGGCCGATGCCGATGAACGCCGGGTCGTAGTTCGCGTTCAGCTTCAGCACCTC
>JAFYBB010000267.1 GCA_017540445.1 Clostridia bacterium
CATCTGTTATGGTATGCTGTTGTCAACGACCAGAAGGGAGGGCTGTCCGTGACGGAGATCATGCGTTTTCACGTGCGGATCATCTGCGGCGAATTTTCCCGCATCGTGGCCAATCACAGGATAGCTATGCCCTTTTGGGGTTGCGCCGCCGGGCGGTAGACGCCTTTGACCTGTCGCGGGCTTCCCGAAAGGGAGGCTCGTTTTTTCATGCCCATTTTCAAAACAAGGGGATGATTTGCAATGAAGGCTTTTTTCGCCACCGCGCGGCTGTGCGTGCGGAATTCGAGCGAATTTGGATTGATGAACACATTGGGCGAGTACCTGATCAAGCTGATCGCGCTGGCGGCCCAGTGGATGGTGTGGCGCGCGGTCCTGCCCGAGGGGGCGGTGGTGGACGGCATGACCCGGCGGGGCATGCTGATCTACGTGACCGTGTCCAGTGCGCTGGCGCCGCTGTTGGACGTGCGCACCCCGGCCTCCAGCTGGCTGCACGACGGCACGCTGCTGGGCCTGTTCCAGCGGCCCCGCGGCGTGTTTGGCCAGCTGGCGGCGCACACCGCGGGCGGCTGGCTGATCCCGCTGGGGCTGTACGGCCTGCCGCTGCTGGCGCTGTCGGCGCTTCTGGGCTTTGCGCCCGTCCCGGCCAGCGGGTGGTTTTTTCCGTCGCTGCTCTTGTGCGTGTGCCAGGGCTTCGCGGTGGACTACCTGTTCGCGTGCCTGCAGATGGCGATCCGCAACGCGGACTGGGCCATGTACGTGCTGCGCGGGGCGCTGACGGCGCTTCTGACCGGGGCGCTGATCCCCTTCGCGGCGCTGCCCTGGGGGCTCGGGCGCTGGTTGGAGCTTTCGCCGCTGGGCACGCTGGCCGGCGCGCCGCTGGCGCTGCTGGCGGGCATCGGCAATCCCGCGCGGCTGATCGGCGCGCAGGTCTTCTGGAACATCACGCTGTGGCCGCTGGCGCTGTGGGCGTTTCGGGCCTCGCGGGAGAGGATGGTGTCCTATGGCGGGTAACATCAAACGGATTTTCCGGCTGTACGGGCTGTACGCGAAAATGGACTGGCTGCTCTTGTCGCGGGACATGCGAACGGGACTTCTCTACATATTCAGCGACTGGATCAGCGCCGTCGCGTCGGTGATGGGCATCGCGCTGCTGGCCGTGCGCTTCGAGGGCATCGGCGAATTGAGCGCGGACGAGGTGCTGTGGATGCTGGGCTTTTTCACGATGGCCGACGGCTTCACGATGGTGATGATGGGCAACTGCAACAACCTGTGGATCAGCCGCGTGGTGGGCCGCGGCCAGGTGGACCACATGCTGATCCAGCCCATCCCGCTGTGGATGCAGCTGCTCACCGGCGGCTTTCTGCCGTTCACCGGCTCCAGCGGGTTTCTGACCGGCGTCGCGCTGACCGTGATCGCCACGGTCCGGCTGGAGCTTGTGGTGACGCCGGGGTGGCTGCTGTTGCTGCTGACGTACATGCTGGCCCGGGTCGCGGTGGCGACGGGCGTGGCCTATCTGGCGGGGACGGCGGCGTTCTACCGGCCCGTCTCCTGCGAGGAGCTGTCCACCGTGGCGCTGGACGCGCTGAACGCGGCGGGCAAGTACCCGCTGGCGGCGCTGCCGGTGTGGGCGCAGGGGCTGTTCCTCACGGCGTTGCCGGTGGGGCTGATGGCGTATCTTCCGAGTTTACTGCTGCTGGGCAGGATCGACGCCCCGGCGGCTTACGTGTGGCCCGTGGCGGCGGGGGCGGCGTTCCTGTCGCTGGCGGGATGGCTATTCAGAAAGGGGTTGAAGCACTATGCGCGCCATGGATGCCCGCGATACAAGGCAATGGGATTCCGTAATTGAACTGAAGGACGCCACGAAGCGCTTTCGCCGGCTGAAGCACGGGGGGCTGCTGCGGCGGGAATACGAGGACATCTATGCCCTCTCGCACGTGAACCTGCGGGTGGATCGGGGGGAGTTCGTGGCCTACGCCGGGCCCAACGGCGCGGGCAAGAGCACCACCTTCAAGCTGCTGTGCGGCATGCTGGCCCCCAACGAGGGGACCTCCCGGCTGTTCGGCATGGACCCGATCAAAAGGCGCATCCCGGTGATGCGCCGCACGGGGGTGCTGTTCGGCAACCGCTCGGAGCTGTGGTGGGACCAGCCGGTGCGGGCCAGCTTTGACTGGAAGCGCGTGGTCTGGGAGATCCCGAAGGCCGACTACGACGCGCGCATGGAAAAGCTGACCGCCGGGTTCCGGCTGGGCGATTTCATGGACGCCTTCGCCCGGGAGCTGTCGCTGGGGCAGCGGATGCGGGCCAACCTGGCGCTGACGCTGCTGCACGGGCCGGAGCTGGTGCTGCTGGACGAGCCGACGCTGGGCCTGGACGTGCTGGCCAAGCGGGAGCTGATCGAGAACCTGAAGCGGATCAACCGCGAGGACGGCGTCACGCTGCTGGTCACCAGCCACGACATGGACGACCTGCGGGACATGGCCCGGCGGCTGGTGCTGCTGCACGAGGGCGTCATCCGCTACGACGGCGACTTCGACGGCCTGCTCCGGCAGCACGACAGGTCCGATTTTGAATCGATCATCGCGCAGATGTACAGGGACTGGCAGCCGGAAGATTAGCGCTTAAAGGCGGACAGCACCGTGGAGAGCGCTTCGCAGACGGCCATGATGTCGTTGGAGGCCGCCCGGAGCTGGCCCACATCTCCCCTGGACGCGGATTCGCACTGTCGGATCCGCGTTTCCAGTTCCCCGTTTTCGAGGGCCAGCAGCGCGCGCTGCAGCCTGGCCAGGGATTTGGCCGGCATCCTGCCGCCGGTGGGCGCGCCGTGAGCGGCCAGCATGGCCCGGACCTGCTCGGTCATGGCCTTTGCGCCGGCGATGTTTTGATTCAGCCGGGCTTTCAGCGCATTGACGTTGTCTTCCTCGGCGCGCCGCTTCTGCAGCCCGGGCCTGAGCTTGATCAGGTTTTTGCGGACCTGATCACAGTCGGCGGCGTCCAGGTAGCCCACCCGGTTGGAGTCCGCCGTCCAGGCCACCACCCTGTAGTGGGACTTTGTCAGGATCATATACCCCCTGACCATGATCCTGCTGAAGCCGATCAGACAGGCGGTCACGTCGGTCCGCCGCTCGTTCAGCAGCCGGTCGCTCCAGTCGTTCAGCTCCCGCATCTCCATGAAATAATGGGTGCATTCGTGGCACAGCGCTGCCGTGATCTGTTCGGGATCGTTTTTAGGCTTGATGTAGAAGTTGATGCGCTTTCCCGCGCTGTCGTATTCGCCGAAGCGGTCGATCTGCCGGTCGTCGTCGATGCGCACCACGTTCACCTGCCGCAGGGGGGGCAGGCTCAGATGGCTGGTGATCTCAAGGGCCATAGCCCGCAGCTTTTCCTCAAGGGCCTGGGAGTTGATGTCGCACCGCCTCAGGCGCTGCTGGAAGCTGAAATCCCGGAGCATCAGCGCCCCCAGCCCGCGACGCTCCAGCAGCGCCGCCGTGCTCTGGGACAGCGCGTCGACAGAGGCCTCCCCCGTCCATACCTTCTTGTTGGGGTCCGCTTTCGTGCGCTTCCTGGGCTTGTGGATGAGCACGGAAACGAGATAGTTCACGATCAGGCTCATCAGATAGGACAGCATCGGCGATCCCCCCCTGCGGTCGTTCGGTTGCGCGGAACAGCGGCGCGAAACGTCAATGGTTCATAGAAAATATGAACGAGAAGAACCCCCGCCCGACCGGCTCCGGGGTGGTCAGCGTGATCTGTGTCAGGGGATCGCCCGAGGCGTCGCCGGTGGGGAACCGCTGGCCCAGGGGCGCGATGTCACAGCGCAGCCCGCCCTCCCAGTTCAGCGTGACGGGGCCCAGCCGCAGGCCCTCCGTCAGGCGCTGGGGCGACTGTGGCGTGATGAAGCGGAAGGTGATGGGAACGGGATTGTCCAGGTCAAAGGCGTCCACCAGGCGCAGCAGGCCCTCCTGCCGCAGCACCATGACCGTGCGCTGTATGGACCGGGCCTGTACGGACTGGGGCCAGGCCCGGGTGAGCTCCACGCTCATCAGCTCCCGGTCCTGCCGGACCTGGAAGTCGGCGGGGCAAACCTGGTCGCCAAAGGCGGCCTCCGGCGCGCTCTCCCCGGGGGCGACCAGCTGTTCGACGATGCCGATCATCGGGAGGCTGGCCAGGCCGGGGGCTTCCACCAGTATGGGCTTGCCCTCGGCAAACAGCGCGATGCATCCGGCGTTGCGCCGGTCCCCGCCGGTGTGCAGGCAGACGGTCATGCCCGCGATGCGGGCGACCATGATCCGGTTGTGGGCCGTGGCGGCGTATTTCAGCCGCGGCGGCGCGTCGTTGGTCGCCGACAGCATGCCTGCGCAGCCCAGGTCCAGAAAGCGGCCCGTCACCGTGGCCGACGGGCGTCGCCCCATGCGGTGCAGCGCCGCGCCCAGGGCGGTCAGCGCCTCGTCGCCGCAGGCCAGGCCCACCCGGAACAGCTCCTGCCCGGACAGGCCTGGACGCATGCCGCCCGCGGCGGGGTCGGCGAAGTAATCCTTCGCCAGCCACGGGAACAGCAGCCCGTCCAGCCAGTCGGCGGTGGGGTAGATCCGGGTCAGGTCCACCTCGCCCCGGGTCAGCTTGCGCAGCAGCGCGCACAGGTCGGCGACGGCGGCGGTCTCCGCCAGTTCGTCCTCCAGCGCCGCCACCCGCGCCTCCCGGCCCTGTATGGCCTGGTCGATCAGGCGAAGCGCCTGCTTGATCACGGCGCTTCGGCGGGCGGCGTCCGGCTCCAGCAGTATGGCCGAGAGCAGTATGTCAGAAAGGATGCACAGCGGCCTTCGGCACAGCGCGGCCCGCGGCCCGACGCCGCGCATGAACGGATAGTCGCCGTGGGCGAGGAACGGCGAGAACACCCGCCGCCGCGCCTCGTAGATCAGCTTGCCCGCCACGCGAGAGCCCAGGCGCTCGCCCAGCGCCCGGCTGACCCAGGCCAGCAGCATCAGCGTCTCGGCGCACTGAAAGTCGATCTCCGGGTGCTGCTCGTCGTCAAAGGGCGCGCCCTTGGCGTTTTCCGACCAGGCGGATTCCTCGCAGATCATGCAGATCAGGTCCACCACCCGCTCCAGCGCAGGCGCGTCGGCCTCCACCGGCGTCAGCGCCTCCAGCGCCTGCCGCCGGCCCCGCTGCAGGGCCAGGTACGCCGCCGGGTCGGCAAGCCGCCGCGAGAGCGGCATGTCGGTAAGCTCCCGGCGCAGCGCCAGGTGCGCCCCGGCCTGCGCCCATTCCCTGGCCGCGCCCGCGGCCGAAGGCACAGGCAGCCCCTCCGGACGGGCCAGGGATATGATCGTGTTGTAGTGGCGGAGGAACACGGAAAACACCTGCCTTTTTAGTTAGGAGTTAGGAGTGAGGAGTTAGGAGCATGAGTCAGCCAATCAGTGCTCCTCACTCCTCACTCCTAACTCCTCACTTATGACAATCTGCCTTTTATCTGACCATGAAAGCATAAGCGCCAACCGACACTGCCACGGCCAGATTCAGCGAGTCGATCTCGGGGCTCTGGGGGATCAGCACGCTCTGGCCCAGCGCGGCGAAGCGGGGGGGCAGGCCGGTCTGCTCGTTGCCGAAGATCAGCGAGAAGGGCGGCTTGGCCGCGGCGGCGACTGCGTTCAGCGGCTTCGCGCCGTCCAGCATGAACGGGTAGAGGGCCCGGTCCGGGAACTCGGCGCGGTAGTCGTCGAAGTCGTCGTAGGTCTTCACCCGCAGCTTGAAGAACGCCCCCATCGAGGCGCGCAGCACGTGGGGGTCGAAGGCGTCCACGCAGGGCCGCACCAGCGCCACGTCGCGTATGCCAAAGCCCAGCAGCGAGCGCATGGCCGTGCCGGCGTTGCCGTTGTCGGAGATCTGGCACAGCACGGCGTGCGCGGCGCTCTTGTCCAGCTGGCATTCGTATTTGTTGAACACGAGGCCCGCGAAGCAGTTGTCCTTTTTCGACTCCCTTCGCAGCACCCGCTCCGCCATCTCCTCCCGGACGCCCAGCCTGGCGCAGCGCTCGCGCAGCTTTTCGACGCCCTCGTTGCCCAGGCCCCTTGGGTCCAGCAGCAGCCGCGCCGCGCAGTCGGGCCGCGCCTCCAGCAGCATCAGCGCCGGAAACACGCCCAGCTGATAGCTGTAGCTCAGCTTGCGGGAATAGGGCTCCAACTTAGGCATAACGATCCCCCTCGAAGCGTAATCATTCGTTGTAGCGTATCCACCCCCGCAGGTAGTCCCGCAGCGCCTTGCTGTGGGTCTCCATCGGGAAGTGGCCGGCGGAGGCCAGCCGGTGCAGTTCGGCGTCGGGCAGCAGCGCGTGAAGCTGCTTTTCGCAGGCTGCGTCCATCAGCGGGTCGCGCCCGCCCACCAGGGCCATCGTGGGGCAGAAGCCCATGACCTGCCGGGGCGGCGCGGCGGCCTTGCGCAGCATGCCGGCGAAGGTGTCGCGCATGCCGGGCCGCAGCAGTGGCGCGCGCATCCGATCCACGATGTAGCCGTCCATCGGGAAGCCGGCGAAGCGTTCCACGGCCTGCTTAAAGCGCCGCCCGTTGCGCACGTATTCGTCGTACCAGCGCTCCGCCGAGCCGGCGCGCCGGCCCGACGAGAACAGCGGCGCGAAGTGGATCTGCGATTTCACGCTGTTGGGGAAGCGGGCCGCCATGGTCAGTATCGTGGCGCAGGCCAGCCCGTGGCCGCCCAGGTGCCACAGCGACAGCGGCGCGCACAGGGCCCTGTCCACCTCGTCCAGCACGCCCCAGACCAGCCCCGCGCGCACGTCCGCGCCCTGGGGCGCGCGGATGTCGCTCTTGCCGAAGCCGGGCAGGTCCATCAGCACCGTAAGACACCCCAGCCCGTCCAGCTCCGGCAGCAGCTTGCGCCAGTGGAAGGTACTGGTCAGCGGCGAGGACAGCAGCAGCAGGCGGCTCTTGACCGGCACGTCGGGTCTTGCGAGACAGAAGTGCACGCGAAGGCCGGAAAAGGACAGGTATCGGCTCTCCTGGGTCAATGGCACACACCCCCGACGCCGCGCGGCTTTGGTAATCGTCTCGATGGGGGTATTTTACCATAATGAGGGCCGCTTTGCAATGAAACGCGGGCAAATGGCGCGCCCAAACGTTATTTTTTGAAGAAAAACCGGCGCGGCGGCGGGCTCGAAGGTTCTGTTCCGGTAATAAGCTCGTAAACAGGCTTGCCTGATCGAGCCGGGTCATGTATAATAGACTGTACAGAAAAATATGCTGTATCGGTTTGCGGAGGCAATATGCCCGTTTACGATTATAGATGCACGCGCTGCGGCCATCGCTTTGATTTGCTGCGCGCGCTTTCCAGTCGGGATGAAGACGTCAGGTGCCCCAAGTGCGGCGGTTCGGTCGCGCGGGTGTACGAGGGCCGCTGGTCGGTGGGCAAGCCCGCCGGCGGGTGCAGCGGCAACTGCCAGGGCTGCCCCGGCTGCGGGCATTGACGCGCTCTTGCGTTTGACTTGGCCTTGCCGCGCCTCCCGATGGGGGCCGGTCGGGCCGGATGGAGATAGTGATGAAGGAAAAACTGCGTATTCACGGCGGCGCGCGCCTTGAGGGCGAGGTGGCGGTCAGCGGCGGCAAGAATGCCGCGGTGGCCATTATCCCTGCGGCCCTTTTGGGCGATTCTCCCTCCGTGATCGAGAACGTTCCCGATATCAACGACGTACATATCATCATCGACACGCTCAGGTATCTGGGCGCGCAGGTGGCGTTTGAGAACAATGTGGTCACCATCGATCCGCGCACGGCGGACCGGTTCGACCCGCCCTACGACCTGGCCTGCCGCATGCGCGCGTCCTATTACTTCGCGCCGGTGCTGCTGGGCGTGTTCCGGCGCTGCGAGGTGCCGCTGCCCGGCGGCTGCGACCTGGGCCCGCGGCCCATCGACCAGACGCTCAAGGGCATGCGCGTGCTGGGCGCCGACGTGGACACCCCCGGCGGCGTGATCGTGGCCAGCGCCGACGAGCTGGTGGGCGGCGACATCTTCCTGGACATGCCCAGCGTGGGCGCCACGGTGAACTGCATGCTCACCGCCGTCTCCGCCAGCGGCACCACCTGCATCCACAACGCGGCCAAGGAGCCCCACATCGTGGACCTGGCGAACTTCCTGTCCAGCATGGGCGCGGTGGTGAAGGGCGCGGGCACCGACGTGATCCGCATACGCGGCGGCCGGCACCTGCACGGCACCAACTACACCGTGGTGCCCGACCAGATCGAGACCGGCACGCTGATGATCGCCGCGGCCGCCACCGGCGGCGACGTGATGATCACCGGCACGATCCCCACCCACATGGAGGCGCTGTCGGCAAAGCTGTTGGAGATGGGCGTGCACGTGACCAGCGAGGACGACATCATCCACGTGCGCAGCAACCGCAGCTTCCGCGCCGTCAACGTGAAGACCCAGGGCTATCCCGGCTTCCCCACGGACCTGCAGCAGCCGCTCTCCGCGCTTCTGACCGTGGCCAACGGCACCAGCATCGTCACCGAGACGATTTTCGAGTCCCGCTTCCGCTTCCTGGACGAGCTGCGCAAGATGGGCGCGAATTCCCGGGTGATCGAGACCACCGCCATCATCACCGGCGTCGACCACCTGGCCGGCGCGCGGGTGAACGCCACCGACCTGCGGGCCGGCGCGTCGCTGGTGATCGCGGGGCTCATGGCCGACGGCGTCACCGAGATCTCCGGCGTGGAGTACATCATGCGCGGCTACGAGTGCTTCGACGAGAAGCTGCGCAGCCTCGGCGCGCACATCGAGCACCTGCGCGACGGCGAGATCGTGTCCCAGCCCGCGATTCTGCAGAATATATAACATATTATGCCGTTTTTCTGGCATTTTCCGGTTGTATTATTCGCAAAAGCGTGCTATAATAGACCAGTAACCGGTCTTTTGGAGCGGTTGCGCCGGCGGCCCGAAGGGGCCAACGCCGGTCGGTCAAGTCGGAGGCCCGCTGTGGCGGGCGGCCGCGCCTGGGAATATCGCCCGGGGAACTGTCAAGAACCGCCGATTATCGGCGGTGTTTTTGAGAGTGCTCAGCTTATGCAAGGGGACGGGTTCCCCCAGAGGCAGGAGGGGTTTGGTTGCCGAGCAAGTCGATGCCGGTGAGTCAAGCACGGGAAATTGCACAGAAGCTCGCCCGCGAAATGGACGTGGAGCTGGTCGACGTGGAGCTGGTCAAGGAGCCGACCGGCCATTTTCTGCGCTTTTACATCGAAAAGCCGGATGGCGTGGCCCTGAATGACCTGGAGGCGTTCCACCGCAAAATCATGCCGCTGGTGGAGCGCGTGGAGTACGACTATATGGAAGTGTCCTCGCCCGGCGCGGACAGGCCGCTGAAGACCGAGCGGGACTTCGAGCGCGCCGCGGACATGACGGTGGAGCTGAAAACCTATCGCCCGGTGAACGGCGGCAAGCGCTTCACGGGCAGGCTGGTGGGCCTTCAGGGCGACTGCGTGGTCATTGAGCCCGAGGGCGGCGAGGCCCTGCGCTTTGAGCGCAAGGACGTGGCCATCGTGCGCCCGCTGATCGAGTTTGACGAGGAGGACCTGCAGGACGATTCGCCCGCGCAGTGACCTCCGGCGACGGATATAGAAAAAACAAAGCATGCGCGCACCCGCGCAGAACAGGAGGAATGTAGCAATGGGCAACGGCGGAATCGACTCCACTGAATTCTTCAGCGCGCTGGACGAATTGAGCAAGGAGCGTCGCATCAACAAGGAAGTGCTCTTTAGCGCGATCGAAGCCGCGCTGATTTCCGCATATAAAAAGAACTTCGGCAAAAACGCCAACGTGCGCGCCACCATCGACCCCGAGAAGGGCCAGGTGGAGGTGCTGTCCCGAAAGACCGTGGTGGAGGCGGTGGAGGACCCCCAGTGCGAAATGTCGCTGGAGGAGGCCCGCGCCATACAGCCCCAGTACGAGCTGGGCGACCTGGTCGAGGTGCAGGTGACGCCCAAGAACTTCGGCCGCATCGCGGCGCAGACCGCCAAGCAGGTGGTCGTGCAGCACCTGCGCGAGGCCGAGCGCGGCGTGATCTACGACGAGTACAGCCAGAAGGAGAACGAGATCCTGACCGCCATCGTGCAGCGCGTGGAGAACAGGCAGGTGTTCGTGGAGCTGGGCCGCACCGAGGGCCTGCTGGAGCCGAACCAGCAGATGCCCACCGAGGAGCTGGCCGTCAACGACCGCATCAAGGTGTACGTGCTGGAGGTTTCCCGCCTGGGCCGCGGCCCGCAGGTGTTCGTTTCCAGGACCCACCCGGGCCTGGTGAAGCGCCTGTTTGAGCTGGAGGTCCCGGAGATCGTGACCGGCGTGGTGCAGATCAAGTCCATCGCCCGCGAGGCGGGCTTTCGCACCAAGATGGCCGTGGTGTCCACCGATCCGCTGATCGACGCCGTGGGCTCCTGCGTGGGCCCCAGGGGCATGCGCGTGGAGAACGTGGTCAACGAATTGAAGACCGAGAAGATCGACATCGTGCGCTGGTCCCAGGACCCGGCGGAGTACATCGCCAACGCCCTGAATCCCGCCCGGGTGCTCAGCGTGTTCGTGTCTGAAAACGAGAAGGCCGCCGCGGTGATCGTGCCCGACAACCAGCTGTCGCTGGCCATCGGCAAGGAGGGCCAGAACGCCCGCCTGGCCGCCAAGCTGACCGGCTGGAAGATCGACATCAAGAGCCAGAGCCAGGTGGAGGCCGAGGCCGCGCACCTGAGCGCGCCTGAAGCGGAGGAATACTGATGCCAGCCAAGCCGCGCAAAATTCCCATGCGCATGTGCGTGGGCTGCCGCGAGATGAAGCCGAAGGTGCAGCTGCTGCGCGTGGTGAAGCCCCAGGAGGGCGACGCGGCCATCGACCGCACCGGCAAGGCGCCGGGCCGCGGCGCGTATGTCTGCGGAAGCGTCGAATGTCTGAAGAAGGCGCAGAAGAGCCGCGCGCTGGAGCGCGCGCTGGACGCGAAGATCGACGAGGCCGTCTTCGCCCAGCTGGAGGCGCAGATCGCGCAGGCGGCCCCGGCGGGCGATGCGTGAGGGCGGCGGGCGGCTTGCGGGCATGCTCGGGCTGTGCGCCCGGGCGGGCAGGCTGATCACCGGCGAGAAGGCCTGCGTGCAGGCCGTGCGCGCGGGAAGCGCCTGCGCGGCGGTGCTGGACGGCGCGGCCTCGGAAAACGCCGTGAAGGCGCTGGAAAACGCCTGCCAGAGCCACGGCGTGCCGCTGATTCGCACACAGCCCTTCGCGCTGGGCGAGGCCATCGGCAAGCCCGGGCGCATGGCCGCGGTGATCACCGACCCGCGCATGGCCGCGCGGGCGATCGAGTTATCCGCTGTCGAGTGATCGACATTTCATATTTGGCTGAAAACCGGGGGCATTTCCGCCGGCGCAGGCCAGGGACAGAGAGTGTACGGGGGTGCATTGAGGGAATGACCAAAGTCAGGGTTCAGGACGTCACCAAGGAGCTGAGCGCGAACACCGGCAAGATGCTGGAAAACGTGACGCGCATGCGAAAGCAGTCACAGGAGATGCTGAATGCGCTTCGCAGGATTTCAGAGGGTTTCGTCCGCGAGGAACGGGAGCGTCAGGAGCGCGAGGCCAGGGAAGAGCTGATCAAGCAGTACGCGGCCAGCGCCCAGTTCATGACCGCCTATTCCAGCGAGCAGGTGCCGGACATCCCGGATGAGCCGGCGCCCGAGGTGCACGCCAGTTCCGAGGCCAAGGCCGAAGCGGCGGAGGCAAAGCCGGCGGAGGCGCCGCGCCCGGCGGC
>JAFYBB010000268.1 GCA_017540445.1 Clostridia bacterium
CTCGGCGTCGATCTCCACCGGCGGCTTGGGGTTGGGATAATGGTCGAACGCGCCGGGCACGACCTTGCCGCACTCCAGCATGTTCACCAGCATGCAGGCGCGCTCCAGCGCCTCCATGGCGGTATCGGCGCACACGCCCTTCTCAAAGCGCCCCGAGGACTCGGTGCGTATGCCCAGCTTCCTGGCGGTGACGCGGTTGTTGGCCCGCTCGAAGGCCGCGCACTCGAACAGCACGCTGGCGGTGTCTTCCACGATCTCCGACTCCTCGCCGCCCATGATGCCGGCCAGGCCCGTGGCGTTCTGCCTGTCCGCGATGACCAGCATGCTCTCGTCCAGCACGTGCTCCTTGCCATCCAGCGTGGTCAGGTGCTCGCCGGGATGGGCGCGGCGCACCACGATGGTCTGATCCTTCACCTTGGACAGGTCGAAGGCGTGCATCGGGTGGCCGGTCTCCAGCATCACGAAGTTGGTGATGTCCACGATGTTGTTGATGGGCCGCACGCCCGCGCCGTACAGGTATTCCCGCATCCACTTCGGGGACGGGCCGATCTTCACGTCGGTGATGACCCGGGCGCAGTAGCGCGGGCAGGTCTCGTCGTCCAGCACCTGCACCTTCGCGTAGTCGTCGAACGTGCCCTCGCCCATCTCCTCGACGGCGATCTCCGGCATCACGAAGTGCTCCTGAAGCACCGCAGACGACTCGCGGGCCAGGCCCCACACGCTCAGGCAGTCGGGGCGGTTGGCCAGGATCTCGAAGTCCACGATGTCGTCGCCCAGGCCGAACACCTCCTTCACGTCGGTGCCGGGCTTCACGTCCTCAAAGATCTCGATGATGCCCGCGTCCCCGATGTTGGGGTACAGTCCCGCCGGCACGTCCAGCTCCGGGCCGGAGCACAGCATGCCGCAGGACACCTCGCCGCGCATCTTGCTCTTCTTGATCTTGCCGCCGGGCAGGTGCGCGCCGTCCAGCGCCGCGGCCACGCGCATGCCCGCGCGCACGTTCGGCGCGCCGCACACGATCTGTATCGGCTCCGCCTGGCCCACGTCCACCATGCACAGGTGCAGGTGGTCGGAATTCGGGTGATCGACGCAGGACACCACATAGCCCACGACCACGTTGTCAAACTGCGCGCCGGTCCTGTCGACGCCCTCGACGCCGGTGCCGGTCATCACCATGCGGGAGGCGTATTCCTCGGCGGTCATGTTGATGTCCACATATTCCTTCAGCCATTTCATCGGCACTTTCATTTTTCGTCGCCTCCCCTATTATCGGTACTGGGTCAGGAACCGCAGGTCGTTTTCGTACAGGTACCGCAGGTTCGGGATGTTGTACTTCAGCAGGGCGATGCGCTCCACGCCCATGCCGAAGGCGAAGCCGGAATACTTTTTGCTGTCGATGCCGCACATTTCAAGCACCTTCGGGTTCACCATGCCCGCGCCCAGCACCTCGATCCAGCCGGTGCCCTTGCACATGCGGCAGCCTTCTCCGCGGCAATTCGCGCAGGTCAGGTCCACCTCGGCCGAGGGCTCGGTGAACGGGAAGAAGGACGGGCGGAAGCGGGTGCGTATGCCCTCGCCGTACATCTGGCGGGCGAACTCGTCCAGCGTGCCCTTCAAATCGCCCATGGTGATGTTCTCGTCGATCACCAGGCCCTCCATCTGGTGGAACACCGGGCTGTGGGTGGCGTCCGCCTCGTCGGCGCGGTACACCCGGCCGGGGCAGATCACGCGGATGGGCGGCTTGCGGGTGGTCATGATGCGGGCCTGCACCGGAGAGGTGTGGGTGCGCAGCACGATGTTGTCATCGACATAGAACGTGTCCTGGGCGTCGCGGGCCGGATGGTTTTTCGGCAGGTTCAAAAGCTCGAAGTTGTAGTGGTCGTACTCCACCTCGGGGCCCTCCACCACCTCGTAGCCCATGCCCACGAAGATCTCCACCATCTTTGAAAGCGCAATGTTCATCGGGTGCAGCGAGCCGGCGCTGCGCCCGGGGCCGGGCAGCGTGACGTCGATGGCCTCGGCGGCGAGCCGCGCGGTCTTCTCCTTCTCCGCCAGCTCCTTGGCCCGCGCCTCCAGCCTTTCCTCCAGCGCGGCGCGCACGTCGTTGACCAGCTGGCCCATCTTCGGCCGCTCCTCCGGGGGCAGCTTGCCCATGCCGCGCAGCAGCGCGGTGAGCTCGCCCTTCTTGCCCAGCGCGCCCACGCGAATCTGCTCCAGCGCCGAGGTCGCGCGGGCCTGTTCGATGTTGTCCAGCACGCGCTCGCGAATCTCACGAAGCATCTTTTCCATAAAAGCCACACTCTCCTCAAACATGTTCTGTGAAAGCAAAATTGAAGTTATTTTATCACAGGCGACGCGCGATTACAACGGGTTCGCGGGAATTTAATGCGCTTTCGCGGGCGTCACTTGAACTTCGCGGTCTTCGGCGCGCCCCGCTTGCGCAGCAGCGCCTCGTAGCTTTTCAGCTTCTTCTTCGGGCAGGTGAACACGGCCTTCCCGGAGATGCCCTTGAAGGCGTTTGCGCCCACGGTGCTGCCGGAGAGCTTGGCGGTCTTCAGCACGATGGTCTTCAGGCTCTTGCAGCCCTTGAAGGCGTTCTTGCCCACCTTTTTGACGGACGACTCCAGCGTGACGCTCCCAAGCGCCGTACAGCCCGAGAACGCATAATCCTTGAGGGTCGTGAGCCCTGCGCCGCCCTTCAGCGTCTTCAGCTTCGCGCAGCCGGAGAAGGCGCTCTTGCCCACCGTCTGCACGTACTTGCCCAGCGTGACGCCGGTGATGTCGCGCTTGCCGTAGCAGGCCTTGTCCGCCACCGCGGCGACCTTGATCCGCTTGCTGCCCAGCGCGATCGTGTCGGGGATCTTCAGCGCCTTGACGCCCGCCGCGGCGCTCAGGAAGGTGGCCGTGCCGTTGGATTCGTAGCGGTAGCGGCCGCTGTCCATCGCGAACGTCGTGCCCTTGGCCAGGCGAATCTCGAAGGTGCGCTCCTTGGTGCCGGCATAGTTGCCGATGCCGCTGACCACCGCCACGGCATTCTTGGTCACATCGGTGTTGTTCCGCCACGACAGCGTGTAGTCGACGTCCCTGACCAGCTCGCGCCCCCGAAGGGTCGCGCGCACCTGGGGCGTCAGGGGCCCGCCGGTGTAGTTGACGGCGGCGATCCGGTCGATGGCGGCGGCGCCCAGGTCCGCTGGCACGATGTTGAACCCGGCCTCGACTGCGCCCGTGAAGTTGCCCATGCCGGTGATGGTGATCCCGGCGGCGCCCACGTTCGTGTTGTTTGCGTAGGCGGCGCTGAAATCGACGCCGCCGGTCAGCCGGCCGCCCAGGGTCATGACCAGCTCCGGTTCGATGGCCTCGCCGGTGTATATCCTGTCGGCGATGGGCTCGAGCTGGGCGGTGGAGATCGGCGCAGGGGCGATCGCGAAGGTCGCCTGGAACGTGCCGGTGAAGTTGCCGACGCCCGTCGCGGTGACCCTGGCGGTGCCGGCGTTCAGGTTGTCCTCGTAGCTGAGCGCGTACTCTTGCCCCGCCACAAGCCTCCGGCCGTTCCAGCTCAGCGCCAGTTCGGGCGTGTAGGACGCGCCGGCATAGACCACGTCCGGCAGCGCGTCGGCGGTCGCGCCGGACAGGTCCGCCCGGGCGATCGTAAACGGGACCGACACCGTGTTCTCATAGTTGTTCGCGCCCGTCACGACCACGGTGCCTGTGCCCGCGTCGACATTGGCCGCGTAGGTCAGCGTGTAGTCCCGCCCCGCTTCCAGCCGCTTGCCGTTCAGCTCGACGGTGGCCTGCGGGGTCTTCGGGTCGCCCGTGTATACAAAGCTCGTCTCGGACAGCTTCACGGTGGCCGTCGTGAGGTCCGCCGGCCTGACCGTCACGGGCACCGTCAGCGCCTTGCCCAGCACCGTCGCCGACAGCTGGGTCTGGCCCACGGCCACGCCCTTCAGCGCGTTACCCGAAATCGCGGCGATATCGCCGTTTGCGACGCTCCAGCCCGGCATGGTCTCCAGCATGAAGGCCCTCCCAAGCCATGTACCGTCAAGCTTCACCCACGCGCCGTAGGGCAGGTCCGTTTCGCCCTCATAGCGCAGCTCCAGGCCGCCGCCGGCATCCGGTTCGACCGATTCGACAAATGCCAGGTCGATCTGCACCTCCATGTTTTTGTAGCTGTCCAGCGCCGCGGCATCTGAGGCAGGGTGAGACGACCATCCGAACTCCTGCACCCAAAAGCGAAAGCCGTTAAACTCCACATAGGCGATGCCGACGCAGTTGAAGTTGTCGGAGAGCATGTTCCTGCGATGGCCCTGGCCCTCATAATCCTCATTCGTCTCCTGCCAGCTGGCAAATACCGAGGCGGCCGAGTCGTATGCGGCGGCGATGTTCTCCCCCATGTAGCTGTAGTCTTTACCGGCCAGAGTATAGGCGGTTAACCATTTCTCTCCGTTGGGGCGCATATGCTTTATCTTGTCGGTTTCTGTTGGATATCTCACCGCGATCTCGATAGCGCGCTGCATCGCGACCTTCTCCAGCCCGCTGTCGTAAAGCAACGGCACAAGGCCCTCGCAGTCTATTCTCCCGTTGTCGGAGGACCTGTACCAGGCGTCGCTGCCGGTCCTGAAGTCGTTGATCATCTCCAGCATCCGCCGGGCCTCCGTCTGGCCGTATTTGCCGGTGACCGTTATCGTCCGCGTCTCGGCCAGGGCCGTCCCCAGCCACAGCGCCGCGATCAGCGC
>JAFYBB010000269.1 GCA_017540445.1 Clostridia bacterium
CCGCCGTTCTCGCTGGGCACGGCCCGCACGCCCCACTCCAGCGCGTCCAGTATCTGCTGACCGGTGACCTGGGCCACCATGACGTGATCGCCGAAGGGATAGACTCTCATCGCGTCGTCGAGCGTGATCTCGCCCTTGGAAAGCCCTGAACGCATGCTGCCGGCGTTGGCGAAGGCCACATCCGCGCCGCTCGCCGCGCGGAATGCGTCCGCGCACAAATCGCCCAGATTGGTCTCCGCGCTGCGCACGATGCGCACCGGCGTGCCGCTGTCGTCCACCGCTTCGGGGTCGGTGATGATCAGGTCGACATTGGCCGTGCCGACGTGCTCGGAGAGCTGCGCCTTGATGTCTTCCGTGGCCCGCGCGAGCTCGACGCTCATGCTGTTCCAGATGCCCAGAAGCTCAGGCGCGGGCACGTCGTTGTTCCAGGTGTACAGGCCGGTGTCCACCGAGCCGTCCGAAGCGGAGATCCGCAGCCAGCCGATGCCCGCCAGCTTGGTACCGCAGGCCTGGCGGACGACGTCCTCGCCGTCTCTGTTCTTCATGACCACCTTTTCGGTGTCATGGCTGTGGCCGTCCAGCATCGCGTCGATGCCGGTGGTGTGCGCGAGGACATCCGCGTAGGTGTAGGGGATCACCGAGGCCTCGTTGCCCAGATGGCCCATCAAAAGCACGTACTGCGCGCCCTCGGCACGGGCGCCGTCCACGGCCCGCTGTACCGCCGCGTAGAAATCGGAGCCGTCGCCGCCCTGGGAGAAATCGTAGATGTAGTTGCCCGCACCGTCCTGGAAGTTGCGCGGCTTGGACGAGGTCAGCGTCTCCGGCGTGGTCGCGCCCACGATGCCGATCTTCACGCCGTCGAACTCGAAGATCTTATAGGGCTCAAACACCAGCGCGCCATCCTTGCGGA
Organism: Clostridia bacterium; assembly: GCA_017540445.1. Taxonomy (GTDB): domain Bacteria; phylum Bacillota; class Clostridia; order Christensenellales; family Aristaeellaceae; genus UBA2862. The sequence goes on from JAFYBB010000269.1 coordinate 911, forward strand.
AATTGCAGCTGATGTAGGGGAAGTCTGCCGCTCCGACCAGCTCGTAGAAGCGCTCCATGCCGTAGTCGAACTCGTGATTGCCGGGGATGGCCAGATCGTAGCCCACGGCGTTCATCAGCTCGATATCGGCCATGCCCTGGGTCAGCACCCCGAGGGACTCGCCCTGTACGGAATCGCCGTTGTCCACCAGCAGCACGTGGTCGCCCGCGTCCTCGGCGGCGTCCCTGATGGCCTTCAGGCCGACGTAGGTGAAGTTCTGGTCCACGCCGCAGTGCACGTCGCTGGTGAACAGCACCAGCACGTCGCGCGCGAGAGCCGGGGCCTGCTCCGCGTGCACGGAGAAGCCCGCCAGCACCAGCAGGATCGCCAACAGGATTGAAACGCGTCTTTTCATTCTCTATCCTCCTCTGCGCCTGATCACGCATTATTTGGCCGCATACATCTGCGCTTCGCCCTCCCAGGCAAAGCCCTCCGGGAAGGTCATTTCCCTGCCGTCCCACCGAATCTCAAAGCGATCCACCAATTTGGAACGCAGAAAGGCATCCTCGATCTCGTACTCCAGGTAATAGGTGCCCGCGGGCAGCGGGATCTCATGGATATCCAGCGCGCGATACAGGGTCATCGTCTTGCCGGAAGCATAGAGCGTCCTGTCGCTGCCGTCGACGGGATACAGGAGCCTGTAATCGCGCCCGGAGAGCATTGCCAGGGGCTTGACGCTGCGGTTCATCAATTCGCTGTTTTCGTCGTAGCCCTCCCACACGCCGTAGGCCTCGTAATCGCTGTACCGGCTCTGGCCTTCGTCGGCATAGCTGATGGTCCTGCCGCAGCGCAGAACGGCATTCTGCGTGTCGATCTGCATCGGGATGTTGTACAGGCGGATGAAGCCGTTGTCCCGGATCATGTCGATGCAGCACAGCTCGCCGTCGATGGCCGGCCAGTGCATGGGGTCGGTGGCGCTCCAGATCTCATCGTCGCCCACATAATCAAACGAGCATACCGTGCGCCCCAGGCGCACCGTCTGACCCGTCGCCTCGTCCAGCCGGTACAGGCGATAGTACACCTTGTTCACATTGACCGTCAGCGTGCCGAAGTTCAGGCCCGGTATGCCCTTTCTGTCCATCGTCTTGACCGGGGCGATCTTCAGGTCCGCGATGCTGTCGACATCGGGCAGGCGCTCCGTCTTCTCGTACACCCAGTCCGGCGCGGTCCAGGGCGATATGGCGTCCAGATAGGCCAGGTACAGCGGCATCGGGCAGTTCTTCGCGTACAGGTTCAGCTGTTCCTCGCTGAAATCCGTCGGATAACAGAAGGAAAGCCCCCGCGCCATGCTGCGCCCCGGGCCACGCACGATGTAGGTCACCGCGTCCGCCAGGGCGTCCATGAGCTCGTTGCGAACGGGAAGGGGCACGTCGGTAGCCGTCTCCGCGTTGTAGAACACGGCGCCCAGGTCGTACATGTCCTGTTGACCGTCGCCGTATTCCTCGGCCTTGAGGATGTAGCGCGCATACGTCCTCGTCCAGCCGGGATACCGCTTCAGCGCGTCCGCCATGATCTCAAAATATCCGCCGCAGGCCTGAACAAGCCGGTCGATCTTTGAAAGGTCGATCACCGACCAGGTGAGCAGCGACTTGGCCATTTCGTCCGTATCGTTGGCATATTTGATCTCCGTCATGTCGCAGACGCAGCGGCCCAGCCATTCGCCGTCGCACTCGGGATGGGCGTACAGCGCCTGCAGCCAATCGTTCACGGCGGTGCCCTTGCCGGGCACGATCTCCTCCGAGGCCACCATCCAGCTGGCCCAGTCCTTCACGTTCCAGGCCGTTTCGAGGTTCGCCATCAGGCAGGCGTCGATGATCAGCGTCTCAAAGCGCGTGCCGCCGTCCGCCAGGGCCTGCTTCAGCTCGTACAGGTACATCACGTCCTTGTCGAACAGCTCGTCGATGAAAAGGCCCGTCCCCGCTCCGCCGCCGTGATCCCACAGCACCAGCGCGTATTTTTTGGCCGGACACGTCTCCACGCCCCAGCGGATATAATCCGCCAGCGTTTCAGGGTCGGCCATGCTCTGAAGGGGCAGCGTCTGCATCAGCTCGTAGCCGTCCCAGGGGCCGTCCGGAAACGTTCCGCCCTGGGGATAGATGTTGTAGCGCCAGCGCTGCAGCGCGTTCACGTCGATGTCCATGTCCAGGCTGTCGCCTGTATCCTCATTC
>JAFYBB010000270.1 GCA_017540445.1 Clostridia bacterium
GTCTGGAGTGCCCTATCCCCCGCTTCGCGGGTACTTCCCCACTGCGGTGGGGAAGCTCGGCTGCGATGCTGTCTTGTTTCCACGCAAACCGTCCCCATGACTCAGACTCATGAGTCAGGAGAACCGTCCCCATGACTCACGTTTTCCTCCCGCGGCTGTCCGCCGCCGATGTGAGTCAGGAGAACCGTCCCCATGACTCATTCGATGCCCTTCATGCGGTTGATGCGGTTGGCCAGGTAGCCGGCGCCGAAGCCGTTGTCGATGTTCACCACGCTGATGCCGCTGGCGCAGGCGTTCAGCATGGACAGCAGCGCCGAGACGCCGCCGAAGGACGCCCCGTAGCCCACCGACGTGGGCACCGCGATGACCGGGCAGTCCACCAGGCCGCCCACCACGCTGGCCAGCGCGCCCTCCATGCCCGCCACGGCCACCACGACCCGGGCGGCGCGCAGTACGTCCAGGCTGCCCAGCAGCCGGTGCAGCCCCGCCACGCCCACGTCGTAGAGCCGGGTCACCCGGCTGCCCAGGGCCTCGGCGGTCAGCGCCGCCTCCTCGCACACCGGCAGGTCGCTGGTGCCGCCGGAGGCCACCACCACGTTCCCCACCCGCGGGCGCTCCACCGGGTTGGCGACGCCCACCCGGGCCGTGGGGTCGTAGAACAGCGGCACGGCCTTCTCCACCTCGGCGGCCTTGTCCCCGTCCAGGCGGGTGATCAGTATGTTCTCGCTGCCCGCGGCCGCCATGCGCGCCGCGATCTGGGCGATCTGCCCGGCGGTCTTGCCCGCGCCGTAGATCACCTCGCCGCTGCCGTTGCGCAGCTGGCGGTGGTGGTCGATCCGGGCGAAGCCGATGTCCTCGTAGGGGGCCTTCGCCAGCAGCTCCAGCGCCGCCTCCGGCGTCATGCCGCCGTCCCGGACGGCGCGCAGCGCCTCCAGCATCCGTTCCCTTTCCATGTCCTCTCTCCTATCCCCGGTCCTTCAGGTCCAGCATCACGTCGTCGAAGTGTGGCGACAGCGCCCGGCGTATGGCCTGCCGTTCGGCCACGGCCCGCGCCAGCTGCGCCGCGGGCAGCTGCAGCCGCGCCGCGCCGTGAAACACCCGCACGCGAAAATCGGTATAGCCCATGTCAAACAGCGCGGCCTCGGCGGCCTCCACCCGGCGCAGCGTATCGGCGTCGATGGGGGTGCCGGCGGGGACGCGGGTGGCCAGGCAGGCGTAGGCGGGCTTGTCGGCGGTGAACAGCCCGGCCCGGCGGGAGTATTCCCGCACCGCCGCCTTGTCGATGCCGCACAGCCGAAGCGGCGACAGCACCGACAGCTCCTTCAGCGCCCGCATGCCCGGGCGGTCCCCCGCGTCGTCGGAGGCGTTGGTGCCGTCCATGATCCGGGCATACCCGTCGGCCCGGGCGGCTTCGATCAGCGCGGTGAATATGGCCCGCTTGCAGTGGTAGCAGCGGTCCTCCGGGTTGCGCCGCACGTCCTCCACCCCCAGCACGTCCAGGGGCACCTGGGCAAGCGGCGCGCCCAGCCGCTCCGCCAGCCTCAGCGCGTCCCGCCGCTCGAATTCCGGCTGGAAGGCCGAGCGGGCGTAGTAGGCCTTCACGTCGCAGCCGCAGGCCACGGCCGCGTACAGCAGGTAGGCGCTGTCCGTGCCGCCGGAGAAGGCCAGCGCCACGCGGGGATGGGCCGCGAAAAACGCCGCCAGCGCTGATGGCACCGCGTCGGGATTCGGCATTGATGACACCTCCGGTAGGTTTTATCCGTACCATCATACCACATCCGGCGGTGAATTGCAATCCAAAAGGCTGCCTCAAAGCGCGCATGTGCTCTGAGACAGCCATTTGAACTGTTCTGTTTTGGGCTCATCACGGAAGCTTGTGGGAAACCCCTCTCCGCCCTTCGGGCACCTCTTCCGGGGGCCTATCGGCCCGGCCTCGCTGAAAACGCTCCACTGGAGCGTTTTCCGGGCGCTGCGGCCCCCCTCACGGGGGCGAGGCAAGGGGATAGCGCGGAGTTCGGGATTTACGCACACGCGCGCCAGTCTTGGCTCACCCTCGGGGAGGGGGAGCCAAGGCTGGCGCGCGGCGCCTGAGCGGGGAATCCCACGGGAAAACGTGAAGATCCTGTTTATCCCGCCACGTTGATGGTCACGGGGATGCGGCTGGTCAGCTGGGGCTCGCCGGCCTTGTCGTACACGGTGGTGATGGCCACGGCCTGGTGCGTGCCGGCGCTCAGGGGCTTGTCCAGCACGATGCCCTCGATGGTCTCGCCCGGCTTCAGCGGGCCGGAGGTGTAGATCGTCTCGTCGTCCAGCACCAGCACGATGGTGGCGGCGTTGCCGCTGAGGTCGTTGTTGGCGTACTGCCAGGTGGCGGTGACGCCGTCGGCCTCCACCTCGATGGCGTTGTCCAGCGCGGTGGACAGGTGCGCCTCGCCGGTGGCGGGCACGTGGTCCACCTTGTAGGCGTTCGCCGCGGACAGCTGCTGCTCGTAGTCGGCCTGGGTGTCGGTCATCTCCTGCTCGTGGGCAGACTGCGCGTCGGCCAGCGCCGTCTCGTAGGCGGTCAGGGCGTCGCTCATTTCCTTTTCGTGGGCGGTCTGGGCGTCGGCCAGCTCCTGCTCGTGGGCCGTCTGGGCGTCGCTCATTTCCTTTTCGTGGGCGGTTTGGGCGTCGGCCAGCGCCGTGTCGTAGGCGCTCTGGGCCTCGGCCAGCGCCGCCTCGAAACCGGTCTGCGCCTCGGCCAGCGCGTCCCGCTGGGCCTGGGCGTCGGCCTCGGCAACGGTCAGCTGCTGCTGCAGCTCCTCGATCTTCGCGGCGTCCGTGCCGGCCTGGGCGCTCATCTCCTCGATGGCGCCGCTCAGGGTCTCGACCTCGGTCAGCTTCGCGGCCAGCCGGTTGGACAGCTGCTCCACCTCGGCCTCGGCGGCCTCCAGCCGGGCCTGGACCGCGGCGGCCTCCGCTTCGGCATCGACGGGCTTCTCCCCGCCCTTCTCTTCGGCCAGTATGCCCTGGAGCTGATCCCGAATGGCCACGACGGCCTCGGCCTGGGCCTCGTCCGTCAGGTCGGTGTCGGCGGCCACCTCGGAAAGCTGCTGGCGGATCGCGTCCAGATCCACGTCCTCGGCTTGGCCGACGGCCTGCATCCCGGCGACCTCCACGATGGCGCTCTCGATGCTGGCCATGGTGTCGGTCAGGGTCTCGCGGTCCAGCACAGGCTGCCTGGGCTCGGGCTGCTCGTCCTTGCCCGCCTCGGGCCGCTCGTCCTTGCCCGCCTCGGGCTGCTCGTCCTTGCCCGCCTCGGGCCGCTCGTCCTTGCCCGCCTTGGGCTGCTCGTCCTTGCCCGCCTCGGGCTGTTCATCCTTGCCCGCCTCGGGCTGCTCGTCCTTGCCCGCCTCGGGCTGTTCATCCTTGCCGGCTTCGGGCTGCTCATCCTTGCCCGCTTCGGGCTTCTCCTCCTTGCCCGCCTCAGGCTGCGCGACGGCGCTCAGGCTCTCGATGAGGGCCTCCCGCGCGGCGGCGGCGGTCTCAAGCTCTGTGATCTTCGCCTCGCGCTCGGCGGCGGCGGTCTCAAGCTCCGTGATCCTGGCCACGCTGCTCTCGGCGGCGGTGGTCAGCTCGGCGATCTTCGCCGCGCTGTCCTTCGCGGCGGTCTCAAGCTCTGTGATCTTCGCGTCGCTGCTCTCGGCGGCGGTAGTCAGTTCGGTGATCTTCGCCGCGCTGTCCTTCGCGGCGGTCTCCATCTCGGTGATCTTCGCCTCGCGCTCGGTGGCCGCGCTCTGCAGCTCCGTCACCTGCGCGTTGGCGGCGGTGAGGTCGTTCTGCAGCTGCTCGGCGGCCGCCTTGCCGTCGGCCACTTCGATGTCCAGCTGCACCGTCCGGGCCTTTTCCTGGGTCAGCTGCTCGCTGACCTGCTCGTAATCGGCCTTGGTGGCGTCCAGATCGGCCTGCAGCGACGCGGCGTTCTGCTGTTCCTCGGTCAGCTGCGCCATGGTGGTGGAGAGGGTCTCCTTGCTGGCGTTCAGCTTGTTGTTGAAGAACAGTATCACGGCGATGGCGAGCACCAGCAGCGCCAGCAGCACAATCTGCCAGATCTTGCTTTTGGAATTCATAAAACGGCCTCCCTGCGTAATCTATCCAACCATGGTTATTATAACACGGAATGCATGTCTGTAACAAGACCTTATTCCATATTATTTACGTCGATGATCGCCCCGCCCAGGCAAACCCGGTCGCTGTAGAACACGGCGGACTGGCCCGGCGTGACGGCGCGCTGGGGCGCGTCGAATTCCATCCGCGCGCGGCCCTCCCGCAGCGTCAGCGCGCAGCCCTGCAGCGGCTGGCGGTGGCGCAGCCGCACCTGGCAGCGCAGCAGCTCGCCCTCCCGGACCGGCGGACGCCCGGCCAGCCAGGTCAGGTCCGTGCCCTCGGCCCGGGGGCTGTACAGCATGTCGTCCTCGCCCTGGGTGACCACCAGGCGGTTGTTCGCCAGGTCCTTGCGCACCACGAACCAGCGCTGGCCGTTGCCCCCGCCGCCGATGCCCAGGCCCCGGCGCTGGCCGAGGGTGTAGTACATCAGCCCGTCGTGGCGGCCCACCACCCGGCCCTCGGGGGTGACCATGTCCCCCGGCTGCGCGGGCAGGTAGCCGGAGAGGAACTGCTTGAAGTTGCGCTCGCCGATGAAGCAAACGCCGGTGGAGTCCTTCTTCTCGCTGACGGGCAGCCCCGCCCGCCGGGCGATGTCGCGGATCTCGGCCTTGGTGAGGTTTCCCACCGGGAACAGGGCCTTCGACAGCGCCCGCTGGCCCAGCATGTAGAGAAAATAGGTCTGGTCCTTGTTCTCGTCCTTCGCCCGCAGCAGCCGGTATTCCCCGCCCTGCTCATCGATGTTCGCGAAGTGTCCGGTCACCAGCTTCTCGGCGCCCAGCTGCTCGGCGAAGCTCAGGAACACGTCGAACTTGATCTCCCGGTTGCACAGCACGTCCGGGTTGGGCGTGCGGCCCTGGCGGTACTCCCGGAGGAAGTGCTCGAACACCCGCTCCCGGTACTGTTTGGCGAAGTTCACCGAATAATAGGGGATGTCCAGCTTCTCGCAGACCGACCGCGCGTCGGCCCAGTCGCGCTCGCTGGTGCAGACCCCGTTCTCGTCCTTCTCCTCCCAGTTCTTCATGAACACGCCGATCACCTCATGACCGGCGCGCTTCATCAGCAGCGCGGCAACCGAGCTGTCCACGCCGCCGGACATGCCAACGACTACGCGCATAGCTCCTCCCTAACTGACCAGTACCTCGGTCTCCATGCCGTCGGTCTTGCCGTCGGGCTCGACCAGTATGGTCTTCTGCTGCATGCCGATGATCTTCCAGGTCCCGCCGGCCTTGACCAGCGTGATGTCATACCGGCCGCCCTGCCAGCTGGGGATGCGCTCGGAGACCTCCTTGCGGCGGCTGGAGATCACCTTGCCGGTGATGGCGGGCACGCGCTCCACCACGGTGCAGTTGGCGAAGTCGTCCCAGGGCCAGGCCCACAGCTTTTCGATGGTCAGCTCGTAGTCGAAGCCGGTGATGTTGTAGTCGGAATAGGCGCTGATGCCGTTCAGCGCGCCCTCCAGCGCCTCGTCGGCGATCAGGAAGTCGGCGTGGAAGTACTTGTTCAGCTCCTCCGCCTGCTGGCGGGTCAGTATCACGTCCACGCGCTTGTGCATGCCGTCGTTGAGCACCACGTAGATGTTGGCGGCGTCCATGGCCATGAAGAAGCCGCACACCAGCATGCCCGCCAGCACGCAGATCAGCAGCATGCGCCCGGCGATGAACCAGGTCAGCCTACGAAAATACAGCACAATACATTACTCCTAAATCAATTCTGCTCCAGGATCGACTTCAGCTGCTCGATCATCTGCTCGTCCGTCAGGCGGAACTTGAACACCACGCGGCGGGAGGCGTCCATGTCCTCGTTGCCGTATTCGTCCAGCACCGGATCGCTGAAGGAGCGGCCGTTGGCGGTGGTCACCACGCGCAGCTGGTTCTTCTGGGCCGGGGTGATGCCGCGGTAGCCGTCGTCCAGCACATAGGAGGCCACCGCCAGCGCGCGGCGCTGGGACAGCTCCAGGTTGTCGATGTAGCTGCCGGTGGAGTCGGTGTGGCCCTCGATGATGATCTCGGCCACGTATTCCCGGTACTCGTCGGAGAACAGCACGTCCAGGTACACGGGGAGGAACCGGTCGATGAACCGCTCGCCCCGCTCGGACAGGTCGTAGCGCCCCAGCTCGAACAGCACGTCGGACTCCAGCGCGATGGAGCCGTTGGTGGGATCCACCTGGGCGGAGATGTTGGCCGTCTTCAGCGCGCTGGACAGCGACGTGATGATGCGCGTGCGCATGCCCACCAGCGCCTCGATCTGCTGCTGCTGCTCGTCCAGCTTCGCCTGCTGCTGGTCGATCTGGGTCTGCTGGGTGCCCAGCTGGATGCTCAGGGCGTCCAGCTTCTCCTGCTGGGCGGCGATCTCCTGCTCCTTCTCGCTGACCAGCGACTGGGCCTTGTTCAATTCCTCCTGCTTGGAGGCCAGGTCGGCCTCGGTGGCGTTCAGCTTGATCTGCTGGGTCAGCATCTGCTTTTCGGCCTCGGTGAGCTTGGCGCTCTTCTCGTCCAGGCTGGCGTTGGCCTGCTCCAGGTCGTACTGCTGGCGGGCGATCTCCGCCATCTTGATTTCAAGCATATCGAAATACTGATACATGATGTAGAACATGATCAGTATGAAAATCAGCAGCAGCGCGCTCATCAGGTCCGAAAAGCTGAGCCACTGAACGCCGCTGTTTCCGAACCGGCGACGCGCCTGCGGTCGGGTGCTTCGCACGCGCCCACCTCCTTTCATGCGCAGTGGGAAGACGCGCTATCCGCGGTAGATCCTGTCCGCCGTGACCTCCAGCGCCCGCTGGGCCTGCACCATGGCGTCGGTCATGCGGTCCACCTGGTCCAGGAAGCGGTTGTTGGCCTCGTTCACGGCGTCGGGCATAGCCTGCAGCGCGCCGGAAATGCTGTCCGTCAGGTAGTCCACCCGCTGGGTGAACTGGTTGACGTAGTCGCGGTAGGCGTCCATGGTGCTGTTGAACTCGTCCTGCAGCGCCTTGTTGGCCTGGATGTGCGCCTTTTCCACGTTGGCGGCGGAGGCGCGCAGGTCCGCGGCGGCCTTCTGCATGGCGTCCGCCAGGCGGCCCACGTCGGCCTGCATGGCGCCGACCGTCTTCAGGTATTCGTCCTGCCGGCGGGTGATCTGCTCCAGCTGGTCATAGACGCCCTCGGCGCTGCGGCGGCTGTCGTCCAGCTTCTGCACGTAGTCGGTCAGGCTGTCCATCATCTCAGCGGACATGTCGCGCAGCTTCTGCAGGTCGGCCACGGCCTCCCGGGCCCCGGTCAGGCTGGCCCGCACCACCACGCAGCTCTCCTGCTGCTGGCGGCTCATCTCGTCCAGCATCTCGCCAAAGCGCTGCAGCTTTCCGCGCAGCGACTCGTCCAGCCGGTCGGCAAAGCGCTGCATCACCGCGTCCATGAAGCGCATCTGCTCCTTGGTGGACACGCTCACGAAGTTCTTGAAGGACTGGTTCAGCGGGTCGATGGCCTCGTGCACCGCGGCGGTGATGTTCTCGGTGAACGCGCCGTTCAGGTCCTTGGCCATGGTCTGGATCAGGGCGGTCTGCTCCTGCTGGTAGATGGCGATCTGGGTCATCGGGTCGACGCTCAGCACGCCGGCGTAGCGGCTCATGGCCCCGTAGAACGCCTTCAGCGTGTGCTCGCTGGAGCCGTACACCGCGCGGGTGATCAGCGTGAACAGCACGCTGCCCACCACGCCGAATATCGAGGTGGTGAACGCGTAGCGCATGCCGGGGATCAGCGTGACGATGGACTGCTGCACCGCCGCGGAGTCGGTCATGTTGAAGCCGGAGAGGCCCTGCGCCAGGCCGATCAGCGTGCCCAGGAAGCCCAGCGAGGTCATCAGCCCCGGCAGGGCGTCGGCGAACGAGGCCCGGCCCGGGCCGTACATCACCGTCTCCTCGTTGATGTAGTCCTCCACGTTGCTGGCGTTGTGGTACACGCCGTCGGCGAAGAACAGGTTGTTCAGGTATTCGCTCCAGTGGGGGTACAGCGTGCCCTTGCCCAGGAACTCGTCCTGCTGCCAGGCGTATTTCTTGTCGCCCTGGGAGCGGATGCTGCGGATGGCCCGGCGCAGCGTGCCCCGGGTGTGCACCACCGGCGCGATGCAGCGGATCAGCCCCACCACAAACAGCACCACGATGCCGATGTACACCAGCAGATTGGACACGCCGCTGAGGGCGTTGGCAAAGAAGGTTTCAAAGAACTGACTCATAGGCACCTCCCGGTCGCTTCGCACGCCCGGGCCCAGGCCCCGGCGCGCCCTTCGATCGTTACAAGTATCCGCCCCTCAGACGCGCGCGGCGCCCCGGCGGTTCCATTTCCTTCCACAGCGGCGGGCACTGCTGCCCCACCCTGTACATAGTTATTCGTTTATCAGTATAACATCACAATGGAGAATTGTTGGGGAGAAAAAAAGACTTAATCATGACAAATTAGATGACAATGGGGACGGTTCTCGCTGTCATCTTTTTTCCCAAAAGATGACAATGAGAACCGTCCCCGCTGTCATCTTCCGGGGCGTTGATATCGCTGTGGACAAGGGGCGCGGGTATGTGTTATCATGATGCCGTCACCCCGGAGGGCGGATGTCACAATAGGAGACATTCCGCCGGCACGACCGACGCAGCGACAGGGAGTGAGGGCCTATGAAGAACTGGTGTCTGACGGATCCCGCCGTCAGGAAGGGCGCCTATTGGCCGAGGATCGAGGCCTGCTATTCGCGCACCTGGGAGCAATACGACATGCCGCCCCATTTCCACAACCGGGAAGAGCTCATGTACGTGCTGAAGGGCTGGTGCCGGGTCCATCTGTTTGACTACGCCATGGACCCGCTCACCCAGAACATAAGGATCACGGGCGGCCGGACGGAGCGCCTGGGGCCGGGGGAGTTCATCTATCTGGAGCAGGGGCTGCTGCACGCGCTCGAGGTGCCGGAGACCAGCTACATGCTGAACGCGGAATTCCGGGTGACGGAGGACGCGGGCGCGCTCTTGACCATCGGCGGGCTGGCCGAGAAGTCCCCGGACGTGGGCGCGCTGCTTGAGCGCAAGGCCGCCACGCTGCGGGGCAACGACGATTCCGGCCTGCTCTTGCGCCCCCTGGAGCAGGCGATCTTCGAGTTTTCAAAGCCCCTGCACGGCGACCCGGTACTGGCCGACGTATTGATGGCGGAGATGCTGCTGCGCATGGCCGGCATACTCAGGGCCCGCGCGCTGAGATCCAACGCCCTCGTATACGCCCGGGGCGCCGCCGATTACATCAGCGCGCACATCGACGAAGACATCCGCATCGACGCCGTCGCGGCGCGGGTCGGCGTCGCGCCGGGCTACCTGCAGCGGATCTTCAAGCAGGCCATCGGCATGACCATCATCGAATATCTGAACCACCTCAGGGTCGAACAGAGCAAGCGGCTTTTGATGTACACCGACGATTCGATCATCGACGTGGCCGTCGCCTGCGGCTTCAATTCAAGGCAGCACTTTTTCAGGGTCTTCAGCGCCACCACGGGAATGTCTCCGCAGCAGTACAGGCAGGAGCATCCCACGCGGCACGTTCAGCACGTGTTCCTGTTCGACGATGTGGAGGACCATTCCTACGACCGGAACGGCAGGCGGCGGTGAACCGGCGCGCGCGGTCGCGATTTGCGGCTGCGGCGCGGCAGAATGTCAGAATAAGTTGCATAGATGCCGAATCTGTGCGCATATGGTAACGCATCGTCACCTGTGTTA
>JAFYBB010000271.1 GCA_017540445.1 Clostridia bacterium
GACTGCTTCAACGCCGCGGCCCGGAGCTTCCCGGGCGCGTGCGAGGCGGCGCTGTTTGCAAACAACGTGCCCGTCAGCCTGTACGACGGCCTGATCGAGGCCGTCCACGGCGCGCTGCCGACGATGCGGGAATACCTGGCGCTGCGCAAGAAGGCCCTCGGGGTGGAGGAATTGCACCTGTACGACCTGTACACCCCGATGGTGGACGAGGTCGAATTCGACATGCCCTACGAGAAGGCGCAGGCCCTGGTGCTGGAGGCCCTCGCGCCGCTGGGCGAGGAGTACGCGGGCCTGTTGAAGCGCGCCTTCGCCGAGCACTGGATCGACGTGTACGAGAACAAGGGCAAGAGCACCGGCGCCTTCTCCAGCGGCGTGTACGGCGTGCATCCCTATGTGATGCTGAACTACGCCAACAAGCTGGACGACGCGTTCACGCTGGCCCACGAGCTGGGCCACAGCATGCACTCCTTCTTCTCCGACCGGGCGCAGGACTACCCGAACCACGACTACCGCATATTCGTGGCGGAGGTGGCCTCCACCGTAAACGAGGTGCTGCTGACCCGCCACCTGCTGCGCGTGGAGACGGACGCGAAGCGCCGCGCGTACATACTGAACCACTTCTTAGAGGGCTTCCGCACCACCGTGTTCCGCCAGACGCTGTTCGCGGAATTCGAGCGCAAGAGCCACGCGCTGTACCAACAGGGCACGCCGCTGACCGCCCAGACCCTGAACACCGTGTTCCACGACCTGAACGCGCTGTACTACGACGGCGCCGTGATCGACGATTTCATGGACGTGGAGTGGGCGCGCATACCGCACTTCTACAACGCCTTCTACGTCTACCAGTACGCCACCGGCTTCTCCAGCGCCGTGGCGATTGCCGACAACATACTGAATCACGGCGGCGCTGAGCAGTACCTGAAGTTCCTGTCCACCGGCGGCAGCGATTATCCCATCGAGGAATTGAAGCTGGCGGGCGTCGACCTGACCAAGCACGACGCCCTGGAGGCGGCCATGCAGGCGTTCAGGCAGGCGCTGGAGGAATTCAGGCAGGTGCTTGGGGGCTGATATAACAAACCAGGAAACGCCTTTTGTCTACTGACAAAAGGCGTTTCTTGGTTGGCGGAGAAGGAGGGATTTGAACCCTCGCGGCAGTTATCCCACCCTACTCCCTTAGCAGGGGAGCCCCTTCGGCCTCTTGGGTACTTCTCCACGTTATGAAGTTGGCGGAGAGAGAGGGATTCGAACCCCCGGTGCCTTTCGGCATCACTGGTTTTCAAGACCAGCGCCTTAAACCACTCGGCCATCTCTCCTGAACCAAACCAGCGAGGATAATTATAGCAGAAACTTGACGTCCTGTCAACGGGTTAACGCGCATTTTTCGCTGCGTAAGCCCGAACCTGTGCCAATTGTGCTGTAAAGAAACCTGAGTGAAAAGCTTTTCGGCTTTTCACCCAGGCTTGATGGATTCATTCTCCGGCGGCATGTCGAAGCACTGGCAACTCATTCCACCGCGATCCAATACTCCTGCCATGGGCCATCATTGTAGCTCAGTCCAAAGGACAGGCGATACCCCTTCTTGACCTTGATGGACTTCTTGGGGTCCAGGTGCTTGTAGTCGCTACCGTTACTGCCGTTGTAGCTGGAGACGGTGCGCAGCTTCCAGCCTTTTTTCAGCTTGTACGTGATCCTGCCCTTCAATGTCTTGTATGTATGGGCCATGTCCGTCTTCTTGAAAAGCGAGGCGCAGGACTTCGTGCCGATCTTCAGGCTCTTGAAGGGGTTGACATACTTCAGGACAGTCACGGCGACCTTGGCCTTGATGGTCTTGCCGTTGTGCTTGAGATTGAAGGTAACGGTGGTTTTCCCGGGGCTCTTCGGCTCTATGGCGACATACGCGGTGCCTTCATATTCAAACTTGGAAAGGGTGGCTACCTTTGGGTTGCTGCTCTTCAGCTTCGTGATTGCCGACACATCCTTGACGCCTTCAAGGTTGATGTTCCTTGATCCAATACTCTCTGACATCTGGAAGGTGATTTCCGAGGGAATGTACGGGTCCTCGGCCAGGGCCGGAATCTGCGTTCCGACGAGCAGGCATACAAGCAGCAAAACGGACAGCATTCTGAAAACGGACTTGGTATTCATCGTTCTTCCCTCCATGCTATAAAACGTCAAAGCATAATGAGCGGGGCAGAATCGGTTTCCCGGCTCTGCCCCAGTGTGCGTGTCTTACTTCCCGAAATACCGCTTCAGCAGCCCCGCGAAGGCCTTGCCGTGCCGGGCTTCGTCCCTCGCCATCTCGTGGACGGTGTCGTGGATGGCGTCCAGGTTCAGGGCCTTGGCGCGCTTGGCCAGGTCGGTCTTGCCGGCGGTGGCGCCGTTCTCGGCCTCGACGCGCATCTTCAGGTTCTTCTCGGTGCTGTCGGTCAGCACCTCGCCCAAGAGCTCCGCGAACTTGGCGGCGTGCTCGGCTTCCTCAAACGCGGCGGTCTTCCAGTATTCGCCGATCTCGGGGTAGCCCTCGCGATAGGCGACGCGGCTCATGGCCAGGTACATGCCCACCTCGCTGCACTCGCCGTTGAAGTTGGCGCGCAGGTCGGCGATGATGTCTTCGGGCGCGCCCTGCGCCACGCCGACGACGTGCTCGGAGGCCCAGGTCATCTCCTCGGACTGCTCGATGAACTTGGAGGCGGGAGCCTTGCAGACGGGGCAGAACTCGGGGGCGGCGTCACCTTCGTACACATAGCCACAGACGGAACAGACAAATTTCTTCATGGGGATACCTCCTTAATATGATTCGTAGGGTGGTGCCTTTCAGCTGAGACCATTATACAACAAAGAATGGGTTTTGTGAACCACTAATTTTGCGCATTGGCGTCTGGATCGGGGGAGTAGAGCGCCGGCGCGTACTTGTCCATGTACATGCGCATATTCACGTAGCTTCGGCACAGGCGGGCGGCCTCGGGCCACTGGGGGCGGTCCGCCAGCAGCTGGAACTTGTCGAAGGGCGTGCGGGGCAGCTTCATCAGTATGCGGCGCGCGCCGTTGGACATGACGGGTCCGTCGCAGGGGCAGTTCATGCACACCGCGCCGCCCAGCTCCGGGTCGAAGCGGGCGTCGCCGTCGATGGGCCTGCCGCAGCGCACGCAGGCGTCCATGCGGGGTGACAGGCCGTTGAGGCGCATGAAGTGCATCTCAAAGGCGAACGTGACCAGCTCCGGCATCAGCTCGCCGTAGTTCAGGTGGGCCAGCGCCCGAAGCGTCACGATGAAAAGCTCCGGCGCGGGGGAATCCGGAAGGATCGACGTGTCCAGCAGCCGAAGCCAGTAGACGCCGTGGCACAGCCGGTCGTAGTCGGCGCGCAGCTCGTAGTAGCTGTCCGAGATCTGGCAGTGCTCTATGGAGAAGCGGTCCTTGTGGGCGTAGAGCTGGTATTCGCCGCTGGTGAAGGGCTCCACCGCGTTGACGAGCGGCGATTTCGGCCTGCGGCAGCCCCGGGCGATGGCGTCGACGCGGCCCATATCCGGGGAGAACAGCGTGACCATGCGGTCGTAGTCGCCGTAGTCCGAGCGGCGCAGCACCAGCGCGGGCGTGGTCAGGGAGGCCATGTCACTCCTCGTAGCCCAGCGAGCGCAGGTCGCTGGCCCGGTTGCGCCAGTCCTCGCGCACCTTGACCCACAGCTTCAGCATCACCTTGGTGCCCAGCAGGCGCTCGATGTCGACGCGGGCCTCGCTGCCGATCTTCTGCAGCATCGCGCCCTGCTTGCCGATGATGATGGACTTGTGGCTGGCGCGCTCGCAGTAGATATCGGCGTGGATCTCCGTCAGCGTGTCGGAGACCTTCTTGATCTGCATCATCTCCACGCCGATGCCGTGGGGCACCTCGTCCCGAAGGTTCCGAAGCGCCTTCTCGCGGATGATCTCCGCGCACATCACGCGCTCCGGCTGGTCGGTGATCATGTCGTCCGGGAAGTACTTCGGCCCCTCGGGCATGGCCTCGACCAGCAGCTTGAGCAGCAGGTCCACGTTCTCGCCGGTGCGGGCGGAGGTGGAAACGATCTGATCGAAGCCGCAGTCGTGCAGCTGCGCCAGCTGCGGAAACAGCTTCTCCTCCGGCACGATGTCGATCTTATTGACGGCCAGGAACTTCGGGCAGTTCATGCGGCTGATGTCCTGCATGACGGCCATGTCGCCCGCGCCGATGTGCTGCCCGTCCACCACGCACAGCACCGCGTCCACGCCCTCGCGGGCGTCGTTTGCGCTCTTCATCATGAACTCGCCCAGCTTGGTGCGGGGCTTGTGCAGGCCGGGGGTGTCCACGAACACGATCTGCCAGTCCTTGTCGGTGGCGACGCCCAGCAGCTTGTTGCGGGTGGTCTGGGGGTGGTTGGAGATGATGGCGACCTTCTCGCCGACAAAGCGGTTCATCAGGCTGGACTTGCCCACGTTGGGGCGGCCCAGTATGGCGACAAAGCCGGAGCGGAATTTGCTGTCAGACAATGGCTTATCCTCCGTATGATTTGGTATGGCTTATGAATTGACGTCGACGCCCAGGTCCTGCGGGGTCAACCCCTCGGGCAAAAGCTCGCCGAGCGTCTTTACGGTATATCCCTTGCCGTACTGGCCAACGATGACCGGCATGTCGGCGTCCGAGAACTCCCGCAGCACCTGCCGGCAGATGCCGCAGGGCCAGGCCACGGCAGTGGAGCCCACCACCGCGATGGCGGTGAAGCGCCGCGCGCCGGCGACGATGGCGCAGGACGCGGCGCAGCGCTCCGCGCAGATCGTCGCGCCGTAGGAGGCGTTTTCAAAGTTGCAGCCCTTGAAGGTCCGCCCGTCGGCGGTCAGTATGCACGCGCCGACCTTGAAGTGGGAGTAGGGGCTGTAGCTGTTCTGCATGGCCTCGCAGGCCAGCTCAAACAGCCGGTCGTGGGAGGGGACCCCGGCCTCCCGGGCGATGCCGACGGATTCAAGGGCGCGCTCTTCCATGTTGCGCATGTTCGCTTTGTCCTCCTCGTTCATGTGGTCGTAGCCCATCAGGTGAAAGGCGGAATGGGCGGTCAGATAGGCCAGCTCCCGCGTCAGGGAGTGCCCGTACTCCTCGGCCTGCCGCCGCGCCTGCTTCAGGTTGATCACGCAGTCGCCCAGGTTGGCGCAGCCCATGCCCGGGTCGTACTCCCGCATCAACCGCTTCGGGCAGCTTCGGGCCGTCCTGCCGGCGGGATACGACACGGTGGGGAAGGACAGCACGTCGGTGGGCCGGTCAATGCCCCGCATGTCCCGGTTGAGCGAGCGAATTTCGTCTTCATCCACGATGCGCACGCAGAACCCCGCGCCGCGAACGCCCTCCGCTTCAAAGCAGGCGAGGGCCACGCGCTCCAGCATCGGCTGCAGGTCGGTCAGATCGCCGGGGACGGGGCAGGCCCACTGCAGGTCAATCGTCATCGGCGTCGGCCTCCTCGGATGCGGGCAGGTCCTCGGGAATCCAGGCCTCCGCCTGCGCCTCATCGGCTTCGGGTTCATCCTCCATGAGCTCAAACTCGTCCGACTCGTCCCGCGGCTGGGAATCGGGCCCCACGTCCGCCGCGGGCGCGGCGCTCGCGGCGGTCTCCTCCCGGGGCGGTATGGCCACGTCGGGGTATTCGATGCGCTCGTGGAACACGCCGGTCAGCACCGTGGAGAAGGCGCTGCAGATCTTTTCAAGGTCGCTGAAGGTCAGGTCGGACTCGTCCAGCTGCCCGTCGTTCAGCTTGTTGCGCACCAGCTTGTGGATCAGCGCGTCGATCTTCTCGGGAGAGGGGTCCGGCACGCTGCGGGCCGCGGCTTCGATGGTGTCCGCCAGCATGACGCAGGCCGCCTCCTTGGTGCGGGGGCGGGGGCCCTCATACCGAAAAGCGTTGATGTCCACGTTCTCGGCGCCGTACAGCTTGACGGCCTTGTCGTAGAAGAACAGCGCGACACTGTCGCCGTGGTGCTGGCGGATGATGTTCAGCACCGGCTCGGGGATGCGGGCCTTCTGGGCCATGGCCGCGCCGTCGCGGGGATGGGCGGTCAGTATGGCCACGGACACGCGCGGGTCGGTGCGGTCGTGCGGGTTGTCGCCCAACTGGTTTTCCTTGAAGTAGACGGGGCGCTTCAGCTTGCCGACATCGTGATAGTAGGCGCCGACGCGGGCCAGCAGCGCGTTGCCGCCCACCGCGGCAGCCGCCGCCTCGGCCAGGTTCGCCACGATGATGGAGTGGTGGTAGGTGCCGGGCGCCTCGATCAGCAGCCTGCGCAGCAGCGGCTGGTTGGGATTGGAAAGCTCGATCAGCTTGGTGTTGGTCGCCAAGTTGAACAGCGACTCCAGCAGCGGCTGCAGACCGATGCACAGTATCGCGCTGATAATGCCGTTGCTCATCGCCCACAGGGCGTTGGTGGTGACGCTTGCGAGGTCAGCACTGTTGATCAGGCCGACGGCGAACGTGCAGACGAAGTTGGAAAGGCCCACCAGCACGCCGGCCAGGAGCGTTGTGATGCGCTGGGTCCGCCGGGAGAACACCGCTAAAATGATCGGGCCGGACACCATGCTCATCAGCAGCACCGAGAACATGGTCACCGAGAACAGGCCGGAGCTGGTGTCCGACAGCAGCGAGGCGATGAAGCCGATGGCGATGTTGAAATACAGCGCCGCGCGCTGGTCGAACAGTATCGCCACCAGCATCAGCCCCAGCGACAGGGGCATCATGTAGGCGCTCCAGCGGCTCAGGCCGAAGCACAGGCCTGTGACCGTCAGCGCGATCAGCGACAGCAGCGTCAGGTTCGCGGGGGTCATGCGGCTCTTCAGGTAGCGGTTCAGATACAGCGCCATGCAGCCCATGAGCAGCGCCAGCACCAGCGCGATGCCCGCCAGCAGCGGCAGGTCGATGGAATCCTCCTTCAACAGGCCCAGCGACGAGAGCATCGTGTACTGGGCCATCGTGACGATCTCGCCGCGGCGCACGATGACCTCGCCCTTGACGCAGGTGACCGTCTCCACGCCGTCGCGGGCCTTCTGCCGGTTGGCCTCGGTGATCTCCTCGTCGATCAGCATGTTGGGGCGTATGCAATTTCGGATGACGTCGGTGATCAGCGAGACCAGCGCCGTGGGATTGCCCGACGCGGCCAGCGTGCGGGAGAGGCGGTTGACCGCCGAGACCTCCTGGCCCTCCAGCAGCGACGAGTTCAGCGTGTCTCGGACGCTGATGATGGCGCTGTTGAACAGCTGCTTCAGGCTCTCCTCGTCGGTGGAGAGCAGCACCGCGTACTGATCGGCGCTCAGCGTGATGGGCAGCGCGTCGTTGATGGCCTTCAGCTCCTCCGCGGTGATGTCCTCCGGGCTGGGCGGGTCGTTCTCCCGCAGGGCCAGCAGCTGGCCGAACAGCGCGTCCATGCTGGCGGAGACGCTGCCCACCACGGTGGGATCGACGTTCTTGTAGCTGGGCTCCACGGCCGCCGCCGCGGCGTTTTTGAGCTCGTCGGTGGTGACGGTGTCGATCACGTCCTTGGTGGCCAGTATGTCCAGCGGCGCGGGCGCGCCGATCTGTATGTCGTGCTGCTCCGGGGAGATGCCCAGCACCAGTATGAAGCCCAGCAGAAGATAGGTCGCCGAGAGTATCAGCACCTTCTTCAATACCGGGGCGATCTTCTTGCCACCCGCCTTGTTGTTGTTGATCATGGCAGCCTCCTGCTACGGACGGAAGACGCGCCTCTGCCGTTCATTGCGTTCGCTCTTTTGAGCATGCTTTTCATAGGCTTTGACGATGGCCTGGACCAGCTCGTGGCGCACCACGTCGCGATGGGTCAGCTGAACGATGCCGATGTCCGGCACATCCTTCAGCACCTCCAGCGCCTCCACCAGCCCCGAGCGCTTGCCCGTGGGCAGGTCGATCTGCGTCACGTCGCCGGTGATGACCATCTTCGAGCCCATGCCCATGCGGGTCAGGAACATCTTCATCTGCTCGGAGGTGGTGTTCTGGGCCTCGTCCAGTATGATGAAGGCGTCGTTCAGCGTGCGGCCGCGCATGTAGGCCAGCGGGGCCACCTCCACCGCGCCGCGCTCCAGCAGCCGCTGATAGGCGTCCAACCCCAGCATCTCGTGCAGCGCGTCGTACAGGGGCCTCAGGTAGGGGTCCACCTTCTGGGCCAGGTCGCCCGGCAAAAAGCCCAGCTTCTCGCCGGCCTCCACGGCGGGGCGGGTCAGTATGATGCGCTCGATCTCCTTGTTCTTCAGCGCCACCACCGCCATGGCGATGGCGAGATAGGTCTTGCCGGTGCCGGCGGGGCCCACCGCGAAGGTGGCGGTGTTGCCCTTGATGGCCTCGACGTACTGCTTCTGGCCCAGCGTCTTGCACTTGACCTGGCGGCCCCGGTAGGTGATGGCGATGACGTCGCGCATGATCTCGGCGATGCGGTCCGCCTTGCCCTCCTCGGCAAGGCCGATGGCGTAGCGGATGCGCGTGCGGTCCACCGGCTCGCCCCGCAGCGCGATCTCGCTGAGCTTTTCAAGCGTCAGCCGGGCCAGCGCCACCTTGTCGGGGTCGCCGCTGATCGTCACGTCGCCGCCGTGGGCGAATATGTCCACGCCCAATTCCTCGCGGAAGAGGGGAATGTTCTCCTCCCGTATGCCAAACATGCCGATGAACTGCTCCGGCGACTCCACGCGCATGTGCTCGGTATAACCCTGTTCCCTGTTTTCCAAGTCGTCAGCCTCCCTGTAATACTTCCCGCGTCACCGCGGCGTCCGCTCGTATTTCAATGATCGCCGTCGCGCGCATCGCATCGCCCTCGCGCGCGTAATTGACCCAGCGATCGGTCATTTCATAGTCGCGCCGCTCCCGCCGGCACAGCTTTTGCGCCGCGTCCGCGCAGGCCAGCGCCGCGAGGCGCGTCTTCAGCGCCGCGCGGTCGATCTCCTCGGAGGTTTCCCGCGTCTCCCGCCGCACCGTCCGGACGATCTCCAGCGGCACAAACAGCCCGCCGATGGGCAGCCGGGTCGTCTCCACGGTCTGAAAATCGAAGGACGCGCCCTCGGTGAGCGGCAGGTCGATGTACGGGCCGCTCAGCCGCGCCTCGAAGGACGTCCGGCCCGTCTGCCGCCGGACGACGGCGGACAGGGGAAGGACCGCCTCGCCGGTGCACCACGCGCGCACCACGACCTCGCCCAGCGCCGCGATGGGGCGGGTCTCCTCCTTTGTGCGCTTCTCCTCGCCGCGGATCAGCAGCTGTCCCCGGCGCACAGCGTCGCCGGGCTTCACACACAGCTCCCCGGACTGGGCCACCGCGCGAACGACGATGCCGTCGCGATCGGACACCAGGTCCCGCGCGGCGTCCACGTCGTACACGGGCGGGGCGGGCACCTCCGGCACGGCCTCCACGTACAGGCATACGCCCCGAACGCGCACGCCGACGTAGCTGCAGTTGCCCAGCGCGCCCTGCAGGTACTGGGCGAGCTGGCCCGGATCGAAGCCGCCCTTCGGCACGCCCGGCGTGATGCCCGCGCGGGAGAGCGCAGCCGACAGCGCGGCGGCGTCCCCGTATCCGGCGGCCTCTCCGGTGAATGCGGCCTCGATGCGCCACACGCGGGAGAGAAAGGCCGCGCAGAGCGCCAGGAACACCGCGAGCCCGATGAGCAGCGTGCGCCGACTTCGGACGAAGGCCGCCAGCGCGCTGCCGCCGCCGCGGCGGAGCATGCGCACCGGTATCGAGAAGCGCTCGCACAGCCCGAACACGACCCTCGCGCTGGCCGCGTCGCAGCGGATCACCAGGGACCGCGGGCCGCTGAGCCGAACCGCGCTCAGGCGCGCGCCCTGGGCCACTGCCCTATCGATCAGGCGCTTGGGCGTCAGGCAGTCCACCCGCAGCGTGCAATCACGGTTCATCCGGCGCTTCACCCCCTTCGCAGGGCAGCTCGATGAGCCGGATGCCCCCGCGGATGATCAGCGCGCCGGGGCGCACGTCGTGAAGCGACAGCGCCGCACCGCTGACGCAGAGCGGGCCGGACCGGGTGTTCAGCCGTATGCGGCAGTCGGAAATGTCGGCGATGCCGGTGTGGTTCTCCACCAGCAGGCTGCCTGCGCCCATGGCGGTGACCCGGGCGCACCTTCCCGTGGCGTCCCGCACCCACTCCAGCGCGGGCAGCCCGGCGCGCACGCGCCGGCGCTTCAACGGCGTATTCGTCTTCATGTCGATCCCTCCGCTCAGGAAATGGCCGCTGCCACTACCATATGCGGGCGGGTCGGTTTTCATCCGAATGAAGCTGTATAAAAAACACCTATCATATTATACACGAAATGCCGCTGGAAATGCAAGCCAATTCGCAAAGTTTCGGCCCCGTGCGTGAAATATGCCGGCGCGGCGGAAATGGATTTGACAACGCGCCGCGTCCGTTGATATACTATGTAGCGTGAAAACCGGCGCACAGCGCCGGCATCGGAGGTATATGTTTCGTGAGCAACGCCATAAAGCTGCCCCTGTTGACCGGCGCGGGGCTCGCGCCGATGGCGGGCGTGACGGACGCGGCCATGCGCCTGCTCTGCCGTGAGCAGGGCGCGGCCTGGTCCGTCAGCGAGATGCTGTCGGCCAAGGGCTGGGTCTTCTCCGGCGGGCGGAACCTGAACGCGCAGGACCTATTAAAGCGCCTGCCGGGAGAGGGCGTCGTGGGCCTGCAGCTCTTCGGCAGCGAGCCGGAGTACATCGCCGAGGCCGCCCGCCAGCTGCAGGACCGCGGCTTTCAGTTCTTCGACCTGAACTTCGGCTGTCCTGCGCCGAAGATCACCGGCAACGGCGAGGGCAGCGCGATGATGCGCACGCCCGGGAAGATCGGCGCGGTGGTGCGGGCGCTTTCGGACGCCACGCCGCTGCCGGTCACGGCCAAGATCCGCTCCGGCTGGGACCAGGACAGCGTGAACGCCGCGGAGGTGGCCAAAATCTGCGAGGCCAACGGCGCGCAGGCCGTCGCCGTGCACGCGCGGACGCGGGACCAGCAGTATTCCGGCAGCGCCGACTGGCGCGTCATCGAGCAGGTCAAGCGGGCGGTAAAGGTGCCGGTGTTCGGCAACGGCGACATCCGCTGCGGCGCGGACGCGGTGCGCATGATGGACCAGACCGGGTGCGACGCGGTGATCGTCGGGCGGGCGGCCCAGGGCAATCCGTGGATATTCCGGGAGATCGCCGCCGCGCTGCGGGGCGGGGAAGCGCCCCCCGTCACGGCCCGGGAGCGCGTGGACATGGCCGCGCGTCACTTTGAGCTGGAGGTCGAGCTTTTCGGCGAGAAGCTGGCGGTATTGCAGATGCGCAAGCACATCGCCTGGTATGTGCACGGCATGAAGGACGCCGCGCGCTTTCGCGTGCGCGTCAATCAAATGAACAGCGCCGACCAGGTCCTGGCGGCGCTGAGGGAATACGCGGAAGACAACCGGTAAGGCTCCTGAATCATCATTCGGCCGGGCTCTCCAGGGTCTTCTTGGGGATGTAGCCCGAGAAGGCGGTCTCGTCCTCGCCGGACTCCAGATGGATGCCCCCGCCGTAGCGCTTCAGTATCTCTTCGACGATGGCCAGCCCGGAGCCGTGGCCGTCGCTCTTGGTGGTAAAGCCCATCTGAAATATGCTGCGCTGCAGCTGCTGCGGTATGGCCGGCCCGTTGTTCGCCACGCGGAAGCTGTAGGTGCCCGGCGTCTCGTCGATGGAGAGCACGATGCGCCTGCCGGGCTTCGCGGCGTCCTCCTCCAGGGCGTCCCGGGCGTTGTCGATCAGGTTGCCCAGCACCCGGCACATCTCCCAGCCCGGCACCGGCAGCGCCTGCCAGCCCGATGCGATGTTGAGCTCCAGCGATATGCCGCGCTCCTCGCAGTCCTGGCGCTTGGCGGCGATCAGCGCGTTCACCGACGGCAGCGCGGTCTTCAGCACGCTGCCGGTCTTTTTGATGTCGCCGTACACGCTCTCCACGTACTTCATGGCCTCGGCCGAATCGTTCAGCTCCAGCAGCGAAAACACCACCTGCAAATGGTTCATGAAGTCGTGCCGCTGGCGGCGCAGCGTGCCGTTCAGCGCCTCCAGCTGGCCGTAGGCCTCCTCCAGCATCTGCGCCTGGTCGGCGATCTTCCCGGCGTTCAGCGCCTCGCGGATGTCCAGCACCGCGCCCCAGGAGACGATCAGCATCGCCGCGCCTATGGCGCTGATCTCCACAAGCCTTCCCTGCACGGGGCCGCGGAAGAGGGCGTAGAGAAACACCGTCACCATGGCGGCGATCTGCATCGCGTTGATGATCACGGCAAAGCGCGCGGCTTTTCTGACGTTCAGTTTTGTCGGGGCGGATCGATTCATGCGCTTTCACATATGGAATATCGGCGTCAATACGCGATCGACGCCGATATCGGAATGCTCGTGGCTCTGACGCCGGCGATTACTTCAGCTCAGAGGTGCAGTGCGGACAACGGGTCGCGTCATCGGCGATCTCACTCTTGCAGAAGGGGCACAGGCGCGGCTTCTTGGCGGGCGCTTCGGGCTTCTTCATCTTGTTGATGGCCTTCACGACGGCGAACAGGCACACCGCGACGATCAGGAAATTGACGACCGCGTTGATGAAATTGCCGAGCTGGATCGGGCCGAGCGTGATGGCGGAGAAATCGGGCTGTCCGAAGATGGCGCCGATGATCGGCGTGATCAAATCCTCCACGACGCTGGTGACGATCGCGCCGAACGCGCCGCCGATGACGACGCCGATGGCCAGATCGACGACATTGCCCTTCATCGCGAATTCCTTGAATTCCTTAATCAGCTTACCCATGAGTTGATGCCTCCCTTGTCCAAGTCGTAATCGTATTACCACGCTGCTATTATAGCACAAACCAGGAAAAAAACAATACGTTTCGCGTCAAAAACCAAAAAAATGAGAAAAAAGCTGCTTGCCGCTTGCCGTACCCGGCCAAGGCACAACCGCTTAAAAAAGGATGGGGCTGTTGCGACAGCCCCATTTGAGTTAGAAGGTAGGAGTGAGGAGTGAGGAGCGGCGGGGCAAATCCCTGACGGGATTTGTTTGATTCAATGGCAGAACGCCGGGCAATCTGTGAGAGGTGCCGGGTATCGGGGCAGCAAGGCAATTGTGCTCCTCACTCCTCACTCCTAACTCCTCACTCCCCCACACTCCCCATGCGTGTGTTCAAACCACAGAAGTCCACAAAAGCCCGAAAGGGGCTGTTGCATTGCTGTGCAACAGCCCCATCCGGGGTATGCGCGCATTCAGGCTATTTGCTCTTGATGTAGGGCTTGCCGTTGGCGGAGGGCACGTGCGACTTGCCGACGAACAGCACCAGCACGATGACCGTGACCACGTAGGGAATCATCGAGATCAGCTGCATGTCGATGGCGGAGGAGCCGCCCAGTACCACCTTCAGGCCCGAGCAGAAGCCGAACAGCAGGCAGCCCAGCAGCGCGCCCTGGGGGCGGAACTTGCCGAAGATGACCGCCGCGATGGCGATGAAGCCGTGGCCCACGATGGAGATCGGCCTGAACTGGGTGGAGATGGTCATCGTGACGCAGGCGCCGCCAAGGCCGGCCAGGAAGCCCGACAGGCTGACGCAGGCAAAGCGCATCCGAATCACGTCGATGCCCAGCGTCTCGCAGGCCTGGGGATGCTCGCCGCAGGCCCTCAGGCGCAGGCCGAAGCGGGTCTTGTAGAACACGAACCACACGATGATCGCCGCGATGAACACCAGATAGGTGGAGGCGTAAGTGGCGAACACGTTGTCCATGAAGCGGCCGAAGGTGGTCGTGGTGTCGAACAGGCCGGAGAACAGCTTCGGGATGGTCTGCACGCCCTGCTTCAGCGCCGGGGTGTCGGTGCTGTTGAACAGCACCTTGGCGATCATGATCACGATGCCGGGGCCCAGCATGTTGATGGCGGTACCGGCGATCGTCTGGTCCGCGCCGAGGCGGACGGTGGCGAAGGCGTGCAGCATGCCGAAGAACGCGCCCGCTAGGCCGCCGCAGAGGAAGCCGATCCAGGGGTTGCCGGTGAAGTAGGCGACGACCGTGCCGGTAAAGGCGCCGGCGGTCATCATGCCCTCGATGCCGATGTTGACCACGCCCGAGACCTCGGAGAAGCAGCTGCCAAGCCCGGCATAGAGCAGAGGCGTCATGTACACCAGCGTCGCGTACAGTATGATGCCGAGGCTGTTGATAAAGGCTGTCATTTGGAAACCGCCTCCTTCCTGTTGCCTGACGGAACGGCCGCGGGCTTCTTCTTCAGGTACTTCAGATTCCGGAAGATGACCGAAATGGCGATGAAGAACACCACGGTGCCCACGATGACGCTGATCAGCTGGGTCGGCGCGCCCACCAGGTTCAGCTTGCTGCCGCCGTAGATCAGCGCGCCGTAGAACACGCCCGCCACGAACACGCCGAAGGGATTCGAGCAGCCCATCAGCGCGACCACGATGCCGGCGAAGCCGAAGGCCTCCTGAGAGGTGAATATGCTGATGCGGCTGCCCATGCCCATCAGCTGCAGGGCGCCGGCCAGGCCCGCCAGCGCGCCGGAGATGGCCAGCGCGCTGAGGATCGAGCGGTTGACGTTGATGCCGGCGTATTCCGCGGCGAAACGGTTGGAGCCGACGGCCTTCAGGCTGTAGCCCATCGTGGTCTTCTCAATGATGAACCAGACCAGCAGCATCGCGAATATGGCGACCAGTATGCCCCAGTTGGCGGTGGGGCAGAGGCCCAGGCGCTTGATGAGGTCCTTCGGGAACAGCATGCTGGCGTTGTCGGCGATGTTCTTCGTGGCCTCGGCGGAGCCGTCGCTGTGGATGGCCGGGCGGCCGGCGATGAAGTTGGACAGGTAGAACGCGATCCAGTTGAACATGATCATGCTCAGGACCTCGTTGATGCCCCACTTGGTCTTCAGTATGCCCACGATCATGCCCCACAGCGCGCCGGCGCACATGGCGACCACGAAGCACAGCGGGATCAGCAGGGGCTTGGGAACGCCGGGCAGCAGTATGCCCACCACCGCCGCGGCCATCGAGCCCACGACGAACTGGCCCTCGGCGCCGATGTTGAACACGCCCGTCTTGAACGAGAAGGCGACGGACAGGCCCGTCATGATGTAGGGCACCGAATAGACGATCACGTAGGAGAAGCCCTTGAGGCTGGTCACGCTGTTCAGCAGCCGGCCGTAGGCGTCGCCGACGGAAAGGCCCATGACCAGCAGGAATATCGCGCCCACCAGGAAGCCCAATATGATCGACAGGAGGATGTGGATGAACGTGTTCTCCGATACAAAATCAAGGAAGCTCTTCTTGCGCGTCATGCGTGCTCACCTCCCGCCATCATCAGTCCAAGGTCGTTCTCGTTGGCGTCCTTGCCCGGTATCGAGCAGACGATCTTCCCATCGAATATGACGTCGATGACGTCGGAGAGGCTCATGATCTCGTCCAGCTCGAAGGAGACCAGCAGCACCGCCTTGCCCTTGTTGCGCTGGTCCACGATGTACTTGTGCACGTACTCGATGGCGCCGACGTCCAGGCCGCGGGTGGGGTTCACGGCGATCAGCAGGTCCTTGTCGTTCTGCACCTCGCGGGCGATGATGACCTTCTGCTGGTTGCCGCCGGACAGCGTGCCCGCCGGGCGCTTCTCGCTGTTCTGCGGGCGGATGTCGTAGTCGTTGATGGAGCGGGTGGCGTGCTCGAATATCGGGCCGCGCTTCAGTATGCCGCTCTCCGAGAAGGGCTTGGAGCCGTAGTTCTGAAGGATCAGGTTGTCCTCAATGGAGAAGTCCAGCACCAGGCCGTGCTTCTGGCGGTCCGCCGGTATGCTGGAGACGCCGTGGGTGAAGCCGAAGTAGGGGGACTTGTTGAACACGTCCACGCCCTTCACGGTGGCGCTGCCCTTCGTGCCCTTGCGCAGGCCGGTCAGTATCTCCACCAGCTCGGTCTGGCCGTTGCCGTCGATGCCGGCGATGCCGACGATCTCGCCCGCGTGCACCTGCAGGTTCAGGCCCTTGAGGATCTCGACGCCGCGGTAGTCCACGCCGTGCAAATCCTTCACGTCCAGCACCACCGGGCCGGGCGCCTGCTCGGGCTTGTCCACCTTGAAGGCGACCTTGCGGCCCACCATCAGGCTGGCCAGCTCCTGCTCGTCCACATCGTCCACGTCCACGGTCTGGATGTACTTGCCCAGGCGTATGATCGTGCAGAAGTCGGCGGATTCCTTGATCTCCTTCAGCTTGTGGGTGATCAGTATGATGCTCTTGCCGTCCCGGGTCAGGTTGTGCATGATCTCGATCAGCTCGACGATCTCCTGGGGCGTCAGCGACGAGGTGGGCTCGTCCAGTATCAGTATGTCCGCGCCGCGATACAGCGCCTTCAGAATCTCCACGCGCTGCTGCATGCCGACGGAGATGTCCTCGATCTTCGCGTCCGGGTCGATGGACAGGCCGTAGCGCTCCGAGATCTCCACCACGTTCTGGCGGGCCTTGACCATGTCCAGCTTGACACCCTTCAGCGGCTCGGTGCCCAGCACGATGTTCTCGGTGACGGTGAAGGGCTGCACCAGCATGAAGTGCTGGTGCACCATGCCGATGCCGGCCTCGATGGCGTCCTTCGGGTTGTTCATCACGATCTTCTTGCCGTTGACCAGTATGTCGCCCGAGGTGGGCTTCAGCAGGCCGTACAGCTGGTTCATCAGCGTGGATTTTCCCGCGCCGTTCTCGCCGAGGATCGCGTGAATCTCGCCCTTGTGGACGGTGAGGTTGATACCGTCATTGGCCACGAAATCGCCGAACTTCTTCACGATGTTGCGCATCTCAATGACGGGCTTTGTCATGTCCACGTGTTCCTTTGACAATATGACCGCCCCCTATCTGAATCAGTTTGTCGTTGTCACTCGCGGTTCATCAGGCGGAAGAAGGCCTCGACCTCGGCGGCGTGCTTCCCGCGGCAGATGATGTGGTGGTTGTTGATGGGCCTGGTGAGGAAATAGGAGAAGTCGTCCAGACGGACCTTGATCTGCGTTCTGCAGAGCATGTCGCTGAACGGCACGCCCTCGATGCGGCCCTCCTGGGCATGGAAGCGGGACAGGTCGCCCTCGCACTTGAATATCGTGCAGTCGCCCGCCTCGAACGTGCCCTGTACGGCCACGCCGATGCCCGATTCAAAGTGGGTGTTCAGGCAGTAATCCTTCAGCATGGTCGTGGGAATGGTGCAGTGGGCGAATATGGCGTAGCCTTCCTTCGTGTCGAAGCGGCTGGGATTGCACAAAAACAGCGGCTCGCCGGTGATGCTGCCCAGCACGGCCATCGAGAGCAGCGCGGGCATGTCGCCCTCGCAGCCGCCGTACACGCCCAGGTTGTTCAGTATCGACAGCCCCAGGCAGCCGGTGGTGTGCACGGTGTCGAGCAAATCAAAGCAGCGCACCGACAGGCCGCACAGGCCGTACCTGTCCACCAGGCGCTGGAACGCGCCGTAGACGTACAGCGCCTTCTCGATCTCCTGCCTGTCAAAGTCCTGCGCCAGAAAGCGCGCGGTGTATGCGTTGGGTTCGTAGCTTTGCACCGCGATCTCCCGTTGAAGCTCGTCCATCGAAATGTCGACAAAGCCCAGCTGCAGCTTTTCCATCCAGGCGTCGGGGGAGAAGGCGCTTGCGATCAGCCAGTCCGAAGGCGCGCCGATGCAGCCCAGCTTCTTGCCGCGCAGCGCGGCGAGCGCCCGGTGGGCCCGCTGAAGCGCGCGAATCTGGCCGGCCACCTCGTCGATGTCGCCGTGCAGTATCTCGCCGCTGCCGCCGTGCTTGCGCAGGTAGCTGAGGATCTCCATCGAAGCCGCCAGGCTGTTGGACTCGCCGCTGGTGAGGATGTAGCAGTGTCGCGCCCTCAGCTGCTCGAACACCTCCAGGAAATAGCCCTCGCTCCCGCCGGAGGCCACGTACAACAGCGCGAAGTCATCCGCCAAATACGTCTCGATCGGCACTTTGCACATCTCCTCGCCCAGCGCCTTGCTGAGCGCGCCGACGTAGCGGTTCATCCGCTCCTCGGTGATCTGGGACAAGGGGCTTCGTATCTGATAAAAATCAATCATAGGCTTCCCTCCCGCCTGTCATCGGTCATTTGAAAACATTTTAACACATATTCCGCCATTTTTCCACTGTTTTTTTGAAATGTACACAAAAAAAGGAAGCCGCCCGAAGGCAGCTTCCTTTCACAGGGCGAATCAGTCGTCCAGCGTGAACTCGGGCACGTCGGCCACGTCGGTGGGAACGGTCTTCTCACCGGCGATGATGGCGGCCTTCGCGGCCTCGACCTTCTCCAGCACGTCCGCGGGGATCTGGTCGCGGGTGGGCGCGATGTCGACGCCGCCGTTGGACAGGTCATACATGTGGATGCCGGGGGTGAAGGCGCCGTCCTTCACGGCCTTGGAGATATCCTGGGAAGCGGTATCCACGCGCTTCATGGCGGAGGTGATGATGCGATCGTTGCCCAGCACGACAGCCTGGTCGCTGTCGACGCCGATGCCCCAGATGCCTTCCTCGGCGCAGGCGTTCATCGCGCCGATGCCGGTGCCGCCCGCCGCGTGATAGATGACGTCGGCGCCCTTGGTGATCATGTCCTTGGCCGCGGTGGCGCCGCCGGCGATGTCGCCGAAGTTGTTGGCGTTATACTGCAGCACGGTGGCCTCGGGGCAGGTCTCCAGGACGCCGCTGATGAAGCCGATGCCGAACAGGTTCATGGAATCGGAAACCATGCCCTGGATGTAGCCGACGGTCTTGGACTGGGTCACGGAACCGGCCACCAGGCCCACCAGGTAGGAGGCCTGCTCCTGAGCGAACATCAGGCAGGCCACGTTGGGCAGATCGATGGAAGCGTCGTCGATGATGGCGAACAGCTGATCGGGGTTGTCCTCGGCGGCTTCCCTGGTGGCGTCAGCCAGCATGTAGCCCACGCAGATGATCAGGTCATAGCCCTCGTCGATGAAGGTATTGATGTTGGTCTGGTAGTCAGCGTCGGTCTTGCTCTCCAGATAGTTGACCTCGAAGGAGGGGTCCTCTTCGGCCAGGGCCTTCAGGCCTTCCCAGGAAGTCTGGTTGAAGGAGTTGTCGTTGACGCCGCCGACGTCGGTGACCATGCCGATCTTGACGGTGCCCTCAGCCATGGCGGGGATCGCCATCATGAGCGCCAAGCACAGGATCAGAGCAACAGAGATAATCTTTTTCATACCGTGCCTCCAAATGAATTATTAACTGACATGCGGGCATGCCGGTCTTCATATATTATAGCATGACATGCCTTAACAAATCAAGATGTCACGGCGAGAAAAAGAAGGAAATTTGATGTTTTTTTGTCAGAATCAATTGACATATCGCCGGAAGATGGTATAATCTTTTACAATAGCAAGTCCGTATGACCCCATGGAAGGTGCGCCTGCCGCCGTGGATCGCAGCGGTTATTGCTTAAATTGAGGAGGTTACAGAACATGAAGAAGATCTTAGCGTTGGTTCTGGCGCTGACCATGCTGCTGAGCGTGGCCCTGACCGCGTGCGCCGAGAACATCAAGATCGGCGTCTCCATCTGGAGCTCCACCGATACCCTGGGCAGCGAGTGCAAGCGCATCATCGACGCCGCGGCTGCGGCGCTGGGCGACGTTGACGTCCAGTATGTGGACCAGGCGCACGTCTCTCAGCAGGTTACAGACTCTGCCGAGACGCTGGCCATGGCCGATTGCGACGGCATGATCATCTGCAACTCCGCTTCCGCCGAGATGGCTTCCGTCATCAAGACCTGCGACGAGAACGAGATGTATGTGGCTCAGTTCTTCCGCGTGATCGATCCCGAAGCCAACCCCGACGAGTACGCTCAGGCCTGCGCCTCCAAGTACTATGTGGGCGCGGTGCACGAGTCCGAGTTCGACAACGGCAAGACCCTCGTGACCATCCTGGGCGAGAAGGGCTGCCGCAAGATCGGCCTTGAGGGCTGGGAGCCCGGCGACGCCACCTTCCTGGGCCGCTGGGAAGGCTACAAGGCGGGCGTTGAAGAGTGGAACGCCGCTCACGCCGACGACCAGATGGAGATGCTCGAGCCCCAGTACGGCCGCACCACCACCGACACCGGCCGTCAGGCCGCCGAGGCCATCATCGACGCCAACCCCGACATCGACGCGCTGATCGTCGCCGGCGGCGGCGGTGACACCCTGCTGGGCGCCCTGGCCGGCATCGACTTCAAGGGCCTGACCGGCAAGATCGCCGTGGTCTCCACCGACTTCCTGCCCGACCTGGACGCCAAGCTGGAGTCCGGCGCGATGGCCGCGGAGTCCGGCGGACACTACGCCGACCCGTTCTTCGCCTTCCTGATGGTCTACAACGCCATCAAGGGCAACTACGAGACCAGCACCGACAGCTTCTATGACATGGTGTTCCCGTACATGTTCGTCGACTCTCCCGAGTCCTACGCGAACTACGCCGAGTACTTCACCGGCGAGGAGCTGCCGTACTACGCGGACGAGATCGTCGAGCTGGCCGGCCTTTCCTATGACGACCTGGCCGCGGCCTGCGCGAAGCTGTCCGTTGAGGACGTCGTGGCGCGTCACGCCAAGTAATCCGAAAGAACCCATATTGGAAAGCGGGCAGCCGTCAGGCGCGGCGGAGCCCGCTTTTCCAAGTCAAAGGGTCCATACCCAGAGACCATCAAGGCGCACCGCTGCGGCGGCGGCCGGAAAGAATAGGAAGCGAAGCCATGTCCAAACAACTGGAAAAGCTGAAGCGCAGTAGATACTACGGACACGTCCTCCTGCTGGCGATGCTCATTGTGGTCTACGGCTTTTTCAAGATACTGACGCCGCACAATTTCGGCAATCTGAACAACCTTTCGTCCTATCTGCAATCCTCGATCATCTATTCCGTCGGCGGCTGCGGGCTGTATTTCATCGTCGTGATGGGCCTGTTCGACTTCGCCGTCGGCTCCAACGTGGTGCTCTCCAGCATCGTGGGCGTCATGCTCTCCCAGAAATTCGGCTATATCGGGTTCATACTGGGCACGCTGGGCTGCGGCACGCTCCTGGGCCTTCTGATCGGCACGCTGTACAACCAGCTGAACGTGCCCTCGATGATCGTCACCGTGGGCGTGATGCTGGTGTTTGAGAGCGTTGCCGTGTTCGTGGCGGGCGGCGACAAGCAGACGCTGGACCCGGCCTACCGCTTCTTCAGCGGCGCGCCCGGCAACTTCATACTGGCAGGCCTGGCGTTTCTGCTGATGTACTTCATACTGAACTACACCAAGATCGGCACCTACTGCGCCGCCATCGGCAGCAACGAGTTCACCGCGAAGAACATGGGCATCAACGTGAAGAAGTACAAGCTGATCGGCTTCATGCTGCTGCACTTCTTCGTGGGCGTCATGGCGATACTGTCCGTTTCCTACGGCACCACGATGACCGCGCTGACCGGCATGAGCACCATGAGCCGCAACTTCCAGCCGCTGATGGGCACCTTCTTCGGCGTCGCCTTCCGCAAGTACGGCGTGCCGATCACCGCCATCGTGGTGGGCGAGTTCATCATCTCGATGATCTTCAGCGGCTTCGTGGCCCTGGGCGCGCCGACCACCATCCAGAACGTGGTCACCGGCGCGGCGCTTCTGATCATCGTGACGCTGACGGCCCGCGGCGGCAAGGGCAGCGTCGTTAAGTAAGGGGGCGGGCACATGGATAAAAAGACATTGCTCGTCGCGGAGCACATCGACAAGCGCTTCGGTTCGACCCACGCCGTCAACGACGTCTCCCTGAACATCGCCGCCGGCGAGGTCCGCGCCCTGATCGGCGAGAACGGCTCCGGCAAGAGCACCTTCTGCCAGATGCTGTGCGGCATCTACACCATCGGCAGCGGCAAGTTCACCCTCGACGGGCAGGAGCTGCACATCAAAAACCAGGTGGAGGCCAACGACGCCGGCATCTCCATCATCGTACAGGAGATGGGCACGCTGTCGGGACTGACGGTGGCGGAGAACATCTACCTGGGCCACGAGGAGCCCTTCGTGCACATGGGCGTCAAGGACACCCGCACCATGAACCGCGAGGCCCAGAAGCTGCTGGACGATTACGGCTTTGGCCGCATCAAGGCCGGCGCCATGATCGACCGCTACAACTTTGAGGACCGCAAGCTGGTTGAGATCGTCAAGGCCACCTACATGAAGCCCAAGATACTGGTCATCGACGAGACGACCACGGCCCTCTCCCAGAACGGCCGCCTGGAGCTGTACAAGATCATGGACGCCGTCCGCGCGGACGGCCGGTCGGTGATCTTCATCAGCCACGACCTGGGCGAGGTCCTGACCCATTCGGACACCGTCTCCATACTGCGCGACGGCGAGTACATCGACACCGTCAGCGCGGCCGACGTCACCGAGGACGACCTGAAGCGCCTGATGGTGGGCCGCGAGATCGGCTCCGCCTACTACCGCACCGACTACGGCACGCCGATTTCCGGCGAGGTGGTGCTGAAGGTCAGCAGCGTGAGCGTGCCGGGCGAGATCGAGGATGTGAGCTTTGAGCTGCACCGGGGCGAGATACTGGGCTTCGGCGGCCTGTCCGAGTGCGGCATGCACGAGGTCGGGAAGGCCATATTCGGGGCCAGCTGGGACCGCACGGGCAGCGTCACGCTGGCCGACGGCACCGCCATCAACGACATCCCCACGGCCATCAAGCACTCCATCGCCTATACCTCGAAGGACAGGGACAACGAGTCCATCATCATCAACGAATCCATCCGCAACAACGTGGTGCTGCCGTCCATCGACGATCTGGCCAACCACGGCCTTCTGAACGGGCGCAAGCTGACGCGCTTCGCCAGGGAACACGCCGATCAGATGCAGACGAAGATGCAGGGCGTACACCAGTTCGTGTCCGACCTGTCCGGCGGCAACAAGCAAAAGGTGGTGCTGGCCCGGTGGCTGGGCAAGAACAGCGACATACTGGTGCTGGATTCGCCCACCCGCGGCATCGACGTGAAGGTCAAGCAGGCGATCTACGCGCTGATGGCCGACATGCAGAAGCAGGGCAGGAGCATCATCATGATCTCCGAGGAGATCCCGGAGCTGCTGGGCATGGCCGACCGGATCCTCGTCATGAAGGACGGCCGGGTCAACGGCGAGTTCCTGCGCGACCCCGCCCTCAGCGAAGAAGACCTGATCGCGAAAATGGTGTAAGGAGGCGGAGAACATGGAAAAGAACAATCGAGAAAACCAACAGTCCAGGCTCCGCGCCTTCCTGGACGGAGATACCTTCAAGGCCCTGCTGCCGCTGATCGGCTTTGTCGTGATCATCGTGGTGCTGAACATCATGACCAACGGCAAGATACTGACGCCGAAGAAGCTGCGCCTGCTGCTGTCATCGATCTACGCGCCCACCATCGTGGCGACCGGCGTGTTCTTCGTGATGACGCTGGGCTCCATCGACTTTACCGAGGGCTCCACGCTGGGCGTGGCGTCGCTGGTGGTCAGCGTACTGTCCTTCTACAACATACCGCTGGCCATACTCGGGGGCATACTCTGCGGCGCGACCATCGGCGCCATCAACGGCTTCTTCCACGTGAAGTTCAAGCTGCAATCCTTCATCGTCACCATCTGCACGATGTACCTGTTCCGGGGCGTTTGCGCCTACTTCACCACCGAGACCGCCGTGCCCGCCAGCACGGACATCCGGGCGCTGGACATCAACGAGCTTAAGATCGGCGTCACCGTGGCGGTGCTGCTCATCGCCTGGTTCCTGTTCCGGTTCACCCGGATCGGCAACGACGTGAAGGCCGTGGGCTCCGGCGAGACGGCGGCGCGCTTCTCCGGCGTGCACACCGACCGCGTGAAGTTCCTGGCGTTCGTCTGCGCCGGCGCGCTGACCGGCCTTGCCGCGTTCGTCAACGTCATCAAGGTCGGCTCCATCACCGCCACCGCGGGCAGCCAGCTGGAGACCCAGATCCTGATCTCCCTGGTGCTGGGCGG
Organism: Clostridia bacterium; assembly: GCA_017540445.1. Classification (GTDB taxonomy): domain Bacteria; phylum Bacillota; class Clostridia; order Christensenellales; family Aristaeellaceae; genus UBA2862. Next base: position 23,987 of record JAFYBB010000271.1, read on the forward strand.
CCTGCCCATCACCGGCGGCGCGAAGGTGCGCTTCTCCAACATCGTGGTCGGCACGCTGATGTACGCCGTGCTCAACAGCGGCCTGGCGATACTGGGCTACGACCCGCAGACCCAGCAGCTGATCAAGGGCGTGATCTTCCTGATCTTCGTGGCCCTGACGATCGACCGCAAGGCGCTGAAGGTAATCAAGTAATCCCGCATCGTACAATTCACCCCCGTCCGTTCGCCTGCGAAAGGACGGGGGTGAATTTCGTTACGCCAGCTTCTGCATCTCCTCGCGCAGCTTGCCGATGATGCGCTTCTCCAGGCGCGATATGTAGCTCTGGGAGATGCCCATCATGTCGGCCACCTCCTTCTGGGTGTGCTCCTTGTCCGCGCCCAGGCCGTAGCGCAGGCCCACGATGTACTTCTCCCGGGCGTTCAGCTTGTCGATGGCGCTGTGCAGCATCTGCTTTTCGATGTCGGCGTCCAGGTCCTTGCTGACCAGGTCCGGCTCCGTGCCCAGTATGTCCGACAGCAGCAGCTCGTTGCCGTCCCAGTCGGTGTTCAGCGGCTCGTCGAAGGAGACCTCCAGCTTCAGCCGGTTGCTCTTGCGCAGCACCATCAGTATCTCGTTCTCGATGCAGCGGGAGGCGTAGGTGGCCAGCTTGATGTTCTTGTCCGGGTCGAAGGAGTTCACGGCCTTGATCAGCCCGATGGCCCCGATGGAGATCAGGTCCTCGATGCTGATGCCGGTGTTTTCAAACTTCCTCGATATGTACACGACCAGGCGGAGGTTGCGCTCGATCAGCGTGGACCTGGCGGCGTTGTCCCCGGCGTTGGCACGGCGCATCAGCGCGACCTCCTCCTCCCGTGACAGCGGTGGCGGAAGCAGGTCACTGCCGCCGATGTAGCACACGGAGCCGCGTCGGATCTGTACGATGAGGCCGAATATGGATTGACGGATGGATTTCACAGCCATGGGGATTCCCTCCTGTTCGTAGGATATTGCAAGCGCGTCAAATGTAGAGCGCGTAGACGGACGGGGCCAATGCCCTGAACACGCCGGGCAGGGGGCCGGGCGACACGCCCACCCAGGCGTCCGGCGCCCGCCGCATGCGCGCGCCGCGCCCGATCCAAACCGACGTCGGTCTGAAACATGCCATCACGCCATCGCCGCCCACCGCGCCGTAGCGCAGCTCGCGAAAGCCGGCGTCCGGGAGCGCGCCCTTCAGAAGGCCGGCCTCCGCGATCAGCACCGGAAGCCCGGAGACGGGCTCGCGCAGCCGGTTGCCCGTATCCACCAGCGCGGTAAAGCACACGGCCCTGCGCTCCACGATGAGGCGAACCAGTATCCGGTAGCGCCGCGTTCCCGGCGGCTGGGCGATGAACAGCCCGCAGACAGTAAGGCCGCCCGCCGCCGTTCCCAGCAGCGCCGCCGGCGCGCCGCTCAGGCGCGTTGCCGCGGCGACGCCGCTGCCGATCAGCGCTCCCGCGCACAGCGACAGCGCCGCTTCTCCCCGCAGCCGGCCGGCGGAGCGGCCCGAGAGGATGAATGTGGTCAGGGCGAGCATGGCCAGCTGTACGGGCAAAGCCGACCAGGGGCGGGGCCTTGCCGCGCAGACCACCGCGTACAGCGCGCACAGCCAGGCGGAAGCGATCACCCGCCTCCAGCTGAACAGGCCGAGGGCGCGGCTGACGGCGCCGAGCAGTATGAGATCCGCCAGAAGGTTCACCGCAACATAGCTCTCCAGGCACACCGCTCATCACCTCGCCATGACATCATAGCCAAAAGGGGGCGGCAATCTCAAGAATTTCCTGTCGACGATCATGGGTAAAATATCGACCGGAAGCACCGTAAAACCGCGCCCAATGGCGCTGTATTCGACACGATGCGCCCAGGCGTACCCCGGCAGGCGCCAAAATAACGCGCGGCGGGCGCGGGGGCGGGGACCGGCAGGCGCTCTGCCAGAGGGCCTCCGGCGCCGCCCGCGACAAATTGTCGAAACAGATCAGGATTGTCGATGCATTGTGACAGAATATGCCTTTCGGGGCTGAAAAACCGATGCCGCGGCTTCACAATGTCGAACGCGGGGGCGGCGCGTTTCATAGGATGAATCGGGAGGCGGTAGCATGAGCTTTTCGGAAATCAGGCGCAAGGACGTTGTGAACATCTGCGACGGTCGCAAGCTGGGCAAGCCCATCGACCTGATCCTGAACGACTCGGCCTGCGTGCAGGCCCTCGTGGTGCCCAGCGGCGCGGGCGGCCTGTTCGGCTTCATCAAGCAGGACCGGGAGGGCTGCGTCATCGACTGGAGCCGGGTCCGGCGCATCGGCGACGACGTGATACTGGTCGAGGTGGACGGGGACAGCGCCCGCGCGCTGGACTGACAAATGCCGGAAAAACCTGAAATATGGGCCTGTCTGATCAATTTAATTGTAAAAGGGGCTGGACTTTACTTAACTTTTTGTGTATAATGGATTTAACGAGGTGACCAGCATGAAGTGCGCCTATTGCGGATGTACGCAGAGCCGCGTTGTGGACTCGCGCCAGAACGAAGACGGCACCTCCATACGCCGGCGCCGCGAGTGCGAGCGCTGCGGCCGCCGCTTCACGACCTACGAGCGCATCGAGCTGGTCCCGCTGATGATCATCAAGAAGGATCAGACCCGCGAGGCCTTCGACGTGGAGAAGCTGCGGTCGGGGATCGTCAAGTCCTGCGAGAAGCGGCCGGTGTCCCTCGGCGAGATCGACGAACTGGTGCAGGAGATCGAGCGCAGGCTCAACAACCAGCCCGACGCGGAGATCACCAGCAAGATGGTCGGAGAGCTCGTCATGGAAGGGCTGAAGAAGCTGGACGAGGTCGCCTACGTGCGCTTCGCCTCCGTCTACCGGCAGTTCCGCGACATACAGTCGTTCCGCGACGAGCTGAACAAGCTGCTGACCGACATCGATACGGGAAATACTGACGGGGAAGCCGTCAGATAAACCAATACCAAGAAAGAGAGAGGATACGCACATGGCAAATGAACTGATTCTGGCCGTTGACGACGAAGCCCATATTCTCGAATTGCTTTCATTCAACCTCGAGGCTTCCGGCTACCGGGTAGTCACTGCCGCCACAGGCGAGGATGCGCTGGTGGTATGTGCGCACGAGCGCCCCGCGATGGTGCTGCTGGACATCATGCTCCCCGGCATCGACGGCATGGAGGTGTGCCGCCGGCTCAAGAGCGCGCCCACCACGGCGGATATTCCGATCATCATGCTGACCGCCAAGGGCGACGAGGTCGACAAGATCCTCGGCCTGGAGCTCGGGGCCGACGATTATATCACAAAGCCGTTCTCCGTTCGCGAGCTGATCGCCCGCGTCAAGGCGCTGCTGCGCCGCGCCGCGCCTCAGAACGAGGAGGAGGGCATACTGCACGTGGGCGGCCTGACCATCGACGTGGGCAACTACGAGGCCTTCCGCAACGGCGAGAAGCTGTCCCTGACGCTCAAGGAGTTCGAGCTTTTGAAGCTGCTGGTGCTCAGCCGCGGCAAGGTGCTGACCCGCGATTTCCTGCTGGACCGCATCTGGGGCTATGAGTTCTACGGCGAGACCCGCACGGTGGACGTGCACATCCGCCACATCCGCCAGAAGCTCGGCGACGACGCCCACTACATCGAAACCATCCGCGGCGTCGGCTACAAGTTCAATGACCGTCAGGAGAACCGCCTATGAAATCAAGGGTTACAATCGTTGTGACCCTGATATCGCTGGTCGTTCTCGCGCTGCTGTTCACCTATAACTGCTCAAGGATTGCCAATGAGGTCAACGAGGAGCTCATTGGCGATCTTTCCGTGGTTTGCAAGATCACTGGCGATATCGGCCGCAACGATTCGCTGCAGGCCCGCGCCCAGATCATCGGCTCGGTGGACATGAACCCGGATACCGTCCGGGCGCTGTATGACGCCGGCGGCTCGGCTGTCTATACCTCCGACGAAGCCTATTCCCACCTGGACGCGGCGCAGCTCTGCGAAACCACGGCGGGGGAGGTCGTCGTCTGCAACCTGAACAACCCCGAGGGCAAGGCATCGATCTACGCCATCTATCGGTACGATGATGGCGCGCTTTTGTTGTTCGCGCGGCAGCGCGAGGGCATACTCAGCGTGCTCGGCCACAACCGGGCCCTGATCGCTCAGGCCGTGCTCTACGCGCTGACCATCGCGCTGGCGCTGTTCTCGCTGCTGCGCGTGATGCACCGGGAGAAGATGGTGGTGCAGGTGATGGCGGCCCTCGACCGCTTTTCCGACGGGAACTTCGACGCGCGCATCGAGAACTTTCCGGAGACCGACCCCAAGGCCGCCGAATACAACGCCATCATCGCCAGGATACAGGATCGCATATTCAGGCAGAAGAGCCGGAACCACGTGCTGAGCACGGTGATGTCCCAGATGCAGAACGGCATCATCGCCGTGGACCAGAAGCTGAACGTGATCTTCATCAATTCGGTGGCGAAAAAGCTGCTGGGCATCGTCGGAAACCCGGAATACAGGAATGTCAACGAGGTCTCCAAGGACGTCAAGCTCGACGACGTGTTCACCGAGGCCATGCGCCAGGGCGGCGTGTACACCAACGAGGTGGCGGCGCGGACCGCCGTGGGCCGCGGGCACCGGCCGCTGAGGCTGTACGTGTCGCCGATGCGCCGGGAGGACGACGTGGTCGGCGCGCTGGCCATCGTCGAGGACATCACCGAGCTGCGCAGGCTGGAGCAGGTGCGCACCGACTTCGCCGCCAACGTGTCCCACGAGCTGAAGACGCCGCTGACCTCGATCCGCGGCTTCGTGGAGACGCTGCAGGCCGGCGCCATCGACCACCCGGAGATGGCCCACAAGTTCCTGAACATCATCATGATGGAGACGGAGCGCCTGACCCGCCTGATCAACGACATACTGTCCATCAGCAAGCTGGAATCCGGCAACGACGAGGTGGCCACCGAGCGCATACGCCTGGACAAGAAGGCCTGCGACGTGTGCGAGATGCTGTCCATACACGCCAGGGAAAAGCAGGTGAGCATCAACTGCCACCTGAACGGCGAGCCGGTGTACATCATCGGCAATCCCGACCGGGTGGAGCAGCTGCTGATCAATTTGACCGAGAACGCCATCAAGTACAATGTGCCCGGCGGCTCGGTGACGGTGCAGGTGTTTTCCAACGACAAGGAGGCCAACGTCACGATCTCCGATACCGGCATCGGCATCGCCGAGGAGAACCTGCCCCGGCTGTTCGAGCGCTTCTACCGCGTGGACAAGGGCCGCTCCCGCCAGATGGGCGGCACCGGGCTGGGCCTGGCCATCGTCAAGCACATCGTGCGCTCGATGAACGGCGAGATCGAGGTCCACTCCAAGCTGGGGGAGGGGACGGAGTTTTTGATCACGCTGCCCCTGGCGCCCCGGGAGAATCCCGACAAGGAGACCATCTTCGACGAAATGTAGAGGTTCACTCAATGGCATCCAAGAAATCATCAACGCTGTCGTGGCTGTTCGCGCCGAAGGACGTCGGCCTGAACAAGGACACCAACCTCCTCAAGCTCGTATCCATGGTCTCCATGCTCGTCGACCACACCGGCAAGATGTTCTTTCCCCGGTATCAGATCATGCGCATCATCGGGCGCATGGCCTTCCCGATCTACGCCTATTGCCTCGCCGTGGGCTGCGTCTATTCCAGGGACCGGTTCAAATACCTGACCCGCATCGTGCTGGTGGGCCTGATCTCCCAGCCCTTCTACGCGGTGGCGCTGGCCCACACCAACCAGAGCATGTACGCCATACGCTTCGCGGACAATCCCCTCGGCGCGGTGTTCAACTTCTACATCCAGAGCTGGTCGGTGCCCAACATCATGTACACGCTGGCGCTGGGGCTGCTGGTGATCTGGTCGATACGGGACCGCCAGTTCGTATGCACCGTCGCGCTGGCGCTGATCATCTGGAAGGTCCAGAACAGCATCAACTACGGCTGGCAGGGCATCGCGCTGATCACGCTGTTCTACCTGTTCATCGCGCGGTGGTGGCTGTCGCTGCCGGTGATGCTGGCCTACATGATCTGGTGGGGCATGTCGGGGGCCGGATACCGGGTGTTTGGGATCAGCTTCGGCATACAGATGTTCGCGCTGCTGGCCCTGCCGCTGATCTACATACCGACCTGGTCCAAGGTGAAGATCAACAAGTGGGTGTTCTACCTGTACTATCCGGCGCACCTGATCGGCATCATGCTGATCCAGTTTGCCCTGGCCATGGGGCGGTGACGTTTTTGTTAAACAGATCGAAACGCCTTGACACAACCCTGATAAAGTGGTAAACTGTTCCCCAACAAAGGCAATGACCGGAAACGAGTAGCCTGGCGGTTGCGCATTCAGAGAGCTGCCGGAGGGTGCAAGGCATGCTGCCGCGTCCAGGCGAATTACATTCCGATAGCCGCGCGCTGAAAGGAAACGAGTAGGCGGCGACGGGTTCGCCCGTTACAGCGATAGGGTATGGGCCCACTGCCCGCACCCGACGAGGGCGTTCTTTGCGAGAAGGCGCCGAATAGAGGTGGTACCGCGGATCGCATCCGCCCTCTGCAGCAATGCGGAGGGCGGTTTTTTCGTCCCCCGCGGCACCAATTACGAAGGGGGAAATCGACATGTTCATCAAGATCCTCATGCTGGTGGTTTTTTTCGGCATCATGATCGGCGTCGGCTTCTACAGCCGCAAGCACGCCACCGACGTCAACGGCTTCGTGCTGGGCGGCCGTTCCGTGGGCCCGTGGCTCACGGCCTTCGCCTACGGCACCTCCTACTTCTCCGCCGTCATATTCGTGGGCTACGCCGGCCAGTTCGGCTGGCGCTTCGGCCTGGCCTCCACCTGGATCGGCCTGGGCAACGCCTTCATCGGCTCGCTGATGGCCTGGGTGATCCTCGGACGCCGCACCCGCATCATGACCCAGCAGCTCAACAGCGCCACGATGCCGGAGTTCCTCGGCAAGCGCTATGACAGCAAGGCCCTGAAGATCGGCGCTTCGGCCATCATATTCATATTCCTGATTCCCTACACCGCGTCGCTGTACAACGGCCTGTCCCGCCTGTTCGGCATGGCCTTCAACATCGACTACACCGTGTGCATCATCATGATGGCGGTGCTGACGGGCGTCTACGTGATCGCCGGCGGCTACATGGCCACGGCCATCAACGACTTCATACAGGGCATCATCATGATCGTGGGCATCGTCGCCGTCATCGCCGCGGTGCTGAAGGTCAACGGCGGCTTCATGACCGCCTACAAGGGCCTGGCGGACATTCCCAGCGAGGGCATGAACGGTGCGTTCGCCTCATTCCTGGGGCCCGATCCGTTCAACCTGTTCGCCGTCGTGATCCTGACGTCCCTGGGCACCTGGGGCCTTCCGCAGATGGTGCAGAAGTTCTACGCCATCAAGTCCGAGAACGCCATCTCCAAGGGCACGATCATCTCCACGCTGTTCGCGGTGATCGTGGCGGGCGGCTGCTACTTCCTGGGCGGCTTCGGCCGGCTGTTCTCCTCGGTGATCGACCCCGCCGGCACCGGCGTTCCCGCGGGCGGCTACGATTCCGTGGTGCCCACGATGCTGGAGGGCCTGTCGCCGCTTCTGATCGGCGTGATCGTGATACTGGTGCTCTCCGCGTCGATGTCCACGCTGTCCTCGCTGGTGCTGGCCTCCAGCTCCACGCTGACGCTGGACTTTTTGAAGGGCAACGTCATCAAGAAGATGGACGACAAGAAGCAGGTGTTCATCATGCGCGTGCTGATCGTCGTGTTCATACTGATCTCGGTGATCATCGCCATCATCCAGTACAGCACCAAGGTGAACTTCATCGCGCAGCTGATGGGCATCTCCTGGGGCGCGCTGGCCGGCGCGTTCCTGGCGCCGTTCATGTACGGCCTGTACATGAAGAAGGCCACCTGCGCCTCCGCCTGGTGCAGCATGATCTTCGGCGCGGGCATCATGGTGGTGAACATGTTCTTCAAGAGCGCCTTCCCGGCCTGGCTGCAGTCCCCGATCAACTGCGGCGCGTTCGCGATGCTGGCGGGCCTGGTGATCGTGCCGGTGGTCAGCCTCGTCACGCCGAAGCCCGACAGGAAGCTGGTGGACTTCGCCTTCGCCGCCTACGAGCGCAAGGTGGTCGTGACGGTCCGTGACTCGCTGGGCGACACGGAGAACAACTGATTGTAAATGTACTGTTAAAACAGGACGGGCGGCGATTACCATCGCCGCCCGTGTGATATAATAAATACAGGTATCAGCTTTTATACAGGAGAGATTGTCATGAACAACAGCAGAGCCGTCATCGTCGTAGAAAACCGGGAGGCGCTGCGCGTGGCGGCGGCCTCGGCGCGCATCTCCACCCAGCAGGGCACGGCCCTTGAGATCATGGACAGGAGCCTGGGGGATGAAAAGGACCTGAAGCTGCTCAACAAGGTGCTGTCCTCGGGCCACAAGTCGATCATAGAGCACCAGACCTTCTCTATCGCCTTCAACGACGTGTCCGTGCTGGCGGAGCAGTTCATCATCGAGGCGCGGCTGGCCTCCTACACGGTCAAATCCCGCCGCTATGTGGACTTCAGCGGCGCGGGCTACGTGGTCCCGGAGGGCCTGAGCGACGCTCAGAAGGGCGTCTATGACGCGGCGATGGGCGCGCGGTTTGAAGATTATCAGAAGCTGCTGGCGCTGGTCCCCAAGGAGGACGCCCGCTTCGTGCTGCCCTACTGCCTGAGGAGCAACTTCTTCATGACCGTCAACGCCCGGGAGCTGATCGCGCTGATCATCGCCATGCTGGTCGGTCGCGGCAAGGGCTATCCGGAGATCGAAGCGCTCGGCGCGCAGCTGAAGGAGCAGTTCGACGCCCTCTATCCCGGCGTGATCGACGCGGAGCTTACGCGCGCCCGCGCCTGCGCGCCGTCGCCGCTATCTACAGAGATCAGCGACCCCAGAGAAGCGATGGGGGACGCGGAGCTGCTGTCGGCCCCGGAGGACGCCCTGGCCCTGCTGAACGCGGCCCTGGATTTTTCCGGAAGGTATCCGGAGAATGCGGTTCGAAGCCTGCTGCTGGACGCGCGGCCGAGAGAGCTGGAGATGCTGCATTACGTGTTCCGCGTGAAGCACATCTCGCTGGCCTGCCTGACCCACTTTGCGCGGCACCGCATACAGTCCTCGGTGATCCCGCCGGTGCTGACCGCGCTGGCCGGCGGGCGCTATGTCGTTCCGCAGACGGTCCGCGAGCACCCGGAGGCCCTGGCCATCTACAGGCATGCCTTCGAGGATCAAGCCCAGGCCGCGAAGCGGGCCGTTGACGGCCACATCCAGCCGGAAAACCTCAGCTACTTCTCCATGAGCGGGCACCAGCTGGACATACTGCTCGCCATGAACGCCCGGGAGCTGATGCACTTCATGAAGCTGCGCACCTGTTCCCGCGCCCAGTGGGAGATCCAGGGCGTCGCCGGCAGGATGCTCGAAGAACTGGCGAAGCGGACGCCCGAAATCTTCGGCCTGTACGGGCCGAGCTGCCGCTTCGGCCCCTGCCCGGAGGGCCGGATGAGCTGCGGAAACCCACGGGAGAGAATCTGATAGAAACTGTCTCAAAACGCGCTTGGAGCGTGAAACACCCGTAGGGGCGGCCAATGGCCGCCCGCCCGAGTATGAAACGCATCGTACTACACGGCGGGCGGCGCATCGCCGCCCCTACATCATGTACACGCTTGCAAACGCACGCACGCATCAGTCAAACAGCCCGTCCAGCGCGCTCTCGATGGCGTCCCAGCCAAAGCCCCGGCGCGCCAGGGCCTGGGAGAGCTTCGCCCGGGCCTCGCGCACTGGCAGGGCCTCGTAGCGGTGCAACAGCTTCTGCGCGGCCTGCAGCGCAGCGGTGCGCTGCTGGTCGTCGTCGAAGGCGGCGAGGGCCTCCTCGGCGTCCTCGTCGGAGATGCCCTTGGCCCGCAGCCTGCGTTTGAAGGCGTACATGCCCACGGGCTTTGCCGACTGGGTCTCGGCCATGCGCTGGGCGTATCGGGCGTCGTCCAGCAGCCGTTTCTCCGTCAGCCGCGCGATCACCGCCTCCACGGCCGCATCCACATACCCCCTGCGGCGCAGCGACTCGGACAGCTGGCGCGCGGAGCGGTCGCAGCGCTCGAGGCTTGTCAGCGCGGCCTCATAGGCGTCGTCCAGCTGCAGGGAAGCCACCCGCGCCGTGTACTGATCGACGTGAATCTCGTCCCCCGGCTTCAGCGGGCATTTGTTGAAGTGCTCCCGGCGTATGCGTGCCAGCGTCACCCCGTCCGCGACGATATCCACCAGCGCCTGGCGGTGCCGTATCTCCGTTACGATGGGCATTTTTCCGTTTCCTCCCCGTTGATCTGATCAAAATATACAAGGTTTGTCTTGACGCGTCTATCCTGTTTGTGTTATGATATATCCATAAGTGTACCGGGAGGGATTGTCCATGTCAGGACACAATAAATGGTCTACCATCAAGAATAAAAAAGCCAAGACGGACGCCGCGAAGGGCAAGATATTCACCAAGATCGGCCGCGAGATCGTCATCGCCGTCAAGACGGGCGGCAGCGCCGACCCCAACCTGAACAGCAAGCTGAAGGACGTCATCGCCAAGGCGAAGGCCGCCAACATGCCCAACGACAACATCCAGCGCTCCATCAAGAAGGCGGCGGGCGAGGGTGAGTCCACCAACTACAAGGAGGTCACCTACGAGGGCTACGCGCCCTGCGGCGTGGCCGTCATCGTGGAGGTCGTCACCGACAACCTGAACCGCACCGCCAGCGAGATTCGCCACATATTCGACAAGTGCGGCGGCTCCCTGGGCGCTTCCGGCTGCGTGGCCTGGAAGTTTGAGCGCAAGGGCGTCATTGAAATCGACAACTCCAAGGGCATGGACGAGGACGAGCTGATGATGCTGGCGCTGGACGCCGGCGCGGCGGACGTGGAGATGGGCGAGGACGAGGCCATCATCTACACCGACCCGTCCGATTTCTCCACCGTTCGCGACAACCTGGAGGCGGCGGGCTGCACGTTCCTCTCCGCGGAGCGCGCGATGGTGCCCACCACCACCACCGAGCTGCCCGACGAGGAGTCGGTCCAGAAGGTCACAAAGCTCCTGGACTGGCTGGAGGACTACGACGACGTGCAGGACGTCTATCACGACGCCGAGCTTCCCGAGGATGACGAGGAAGACGAATAACCCCTTGCAAGCCCATACAAAAAACACCGCGTTCGCCGCGGTGTTTTTGCTTGGGCTTTGTTCAGTCGGCGATCAGCGTGGGCGTGCCGCCGACGTACTCCACGTTCCACAGCACGCGGTCGCTGTCGGTATAGGCGGCCTCGATCTGCGCCCAGGTGGCGTAGCGGTAGCCGTTGAAGTTGACGCCGTCCTCGCTGGAGAGCGCGAGCACCTCCACGTCGCCCGTCTCCGGCGCCTGTATCGGCACGGCGATCACCCACACGGTGCCCGTCCAGAAGCCCACGGAGTATTCGCTCTGGACGTCTTCGAGGTTCGAGTAGTTGGCCGAAAAGCTCTCCCACTCCGAAGCGCCGGGCGCCACGTCGGAAAACGGCAGCACCGTCACGATGCGCTCGTATTCGCCGGAGGCCAGGTAGACCACCGCCTGCTTCGCGCTGACGAACAGATCGTCCGACAGGCGCGGCACCTCCGCCAGCGCCATGGCGCCGATCAGCAGGCAGATCAGGGCTATGCACAGACTTCTCTTCATACCGATCACCCCCCGTGAGGCGTTGATGACTGTTGCCCCTCAGCTATTGGATGCGGCCGGGGCGAAAAAAGTTCCTTCGCACGGCTATTATATCACTGATTCCTGTTCGTCGCAAGCCCTATCCGCAGCACCATGGCGTCCAGGGCCTCCCGGTCGCGCAGGCGGCCGCTCTTGACGGCGAAGTCCGCTTCGACGCAGCGGTCGTACAGCCCGATCAGCCAGTTGGCCGACAGCCGCGCGCACTGCTTCGCGGTCTGCCTTGCGGCGTAGGGGTGCAGCTTCAGCCGCTCCTGGACCTGTGCCGCCGTCTCGCCGGCGTCCAGCGCGCACTTCATGTGGACCAGCTGGCGCACCTGACGGGTCATCATCGCCAGTATGCCGATGGGCGTCTGGCCGCCCTGCAGCAGGCTGTTGACCGTCTGCTGCCCCGCCTTGACGTCGCCCGAGAGCAGCCGGTTCAGCAGCTCGAACACATTGTATTCCAGCGAGGCGGAGACGATGGTCCGCACGTCGTCCTCGCCGATCTCCGTCCGCGCGTCCCCGACGTAGGCGCTCAGCTTGTCCAGCTCGCCCGAAAGCCGCGTCAGCTCGCGCCCGGCCATGTAGGTCAGCGTGTTCAGCGCCCTGCCCGACAGCCGCTTGCCGTATTGCTTTAGATACCTGCCGCACCATTTGGACAGCTCCGCGTCGCTGAGAAGGTCGAAGGTCACCGGCTGCGCCTTCTTTTTGAGCAGCCCGCTCATCTTCTTGCGGCTGTCCGGCTCCTGGCGCATGTAGAACACCAGCGCGCAGCTGTCCGGGGGATTGTCCAGCCACGTGTCCATCCACCGGACCTCGTCCTCCTCGTTCTTCGATTTGGCGGACAGCAGCGGCGCCCAGTCCCGCACGGTGACGACGCGGCGCTCACACATCATGGGCATGGTCTCGGCCGCGTCGGTGATCTGGCGCGCGGTCACGCCCTCCAGCGTGGTGTCGTTCAGCGTCTCGAGTCCGGGGGGCAGCAGCTTTGAGCGCAGCGCGTCCAGCGCCTCCCGCTTCACGTATTCCTCCGGCCCGGTGAACAGGTACACGGGGGAAAAGCGCCCGGCGTTGATCTCCTGATAGAACTCATTCCAGTTCATGGCCGCTCTCCTTCACATAGGTCCGTACATGCCATTGCCCGCCCCTCCAGGTCAGCGCCACCGAGCCGCAGTCCCGGGTGACGTAGACCCGGGCGTCGCAGCGCTCCAGCTTCTCAAGGGTCTCCTCCGACGGATGGCCGTAGTTGTTCTCGCCGACGGAAATGACCGCGATTTCGGGCGTGCAGGCGTCGAGAAAGCGCTCGCTGGTGGCCTTGGCCGAGCCGTGGTGCGCCACCTTCAGCACGTCCGTGTCGGGGATGATCTCAGGCTCCGCGCTCTCGCTGAGGTCGCCGGTGAACAGCACGCTCTGCCCGTCGCAGGTGACCCTGGCGAGCATGGACAGGTCGTTGACCTCCTCCGGCAGCCCCGAGCCGTCCGGCGCGAACACCTCCAGCGTTGCCGTGGATGACAGCTCCACCTCGTCTCCGGCGCGCAGCTCGCGGATCTCGACGCCCATCGACCGGGCCCGCTCGATGCCCTCCGCCACCGCCGGGGAGACGTCCTCCACCTCAAACCAGCCCTTCGGAACGTAGATCACATCCGGCCTGAAGCTGGTCAGCACGCTGTTCAGGCCGCCCGCGTGGTCCTGGTGCGGATGGCTGAGCACGATGCCGTCCAGATGCAGGCAGCTGGCGTTCAGGTAATCGGCGGCGGGGGTGTAGGTGTCGCCGAGGTCCATCATGTACGTGTGGCCCCGCGTCGTCACCACCGCGCAGTCCGCCTGCCCGGCGTCGAGAAACACCACCCCGTAAGGCCAGGCCCTGGCAAAGATCAGCAGCGACGACACGGCCGCGACGGCGATCAGCGCGAAGGGCAGCGCGCGGCGCAGAGGAGCCTTCAGCCGGCTGAGCTGGGAGGCCGCCAGCACGATGGCCCAGTGCAGGCACACGAGCAGCGCGGGATAGCGGCCAATCCGAACGCTGTTCACCGGGAGCGTCGCGCCCAGACGGGTGACGGCGATCAGTGCCGAGAACAGCGCGTCGGCCCCCGATGCCACCAGCGCCGCCGCCGGCAGGCAGACGATCGAGATCAGCAGCGCGGCAAGGCCCACGATGTAGCCCAGCACGCACAGCGGCACGCAGATCAGGTTGAAGGGCAGCGAGATCACCGACTGCACGCCGAAGAAGGCGACCACAAACGGCAGCGTGGCCAGCTGCGCGGCGAGGGACGCGCACAGCAGGGCCGGGAAGTAGACCTCGATCCAGCGCACGAGCCGGACCGCCCGCCTGCGACTGTGTTTGCGCCTCATCAGCGCCTCGACGCCGGTCAGCTGCCTCAGCGGCGGCCCGAGCAGTATGATGCCGGCGGACGCGGAATAGGACAGCGCGAAGCCCACGTCCTCGATGGACAGCGGCCTGACGGCCAGCCAGATCAGCATGCTTGCGCCCAGGCGCGTCATGGCATCGCTGGGCCTTCCGGCGATGGGCGCGCCGCACAGCAGCGCGAACATGATGAGCGCCCGCGTGAACGAGGCCCCAAAGCCGATGAACACGCCGTAGGGAATGAGCAGCGCCGCCGCGAGCAAATTGGCCCAGCGCCTGTCCATGAAGCGGCCGAGCAGAAAGGCCAGCATGGCGGCCAGCAGCGTGACGTGCAAACCCGATATGCAGATCAGGTGCGCGGTGCCGGACAGGCTCAGGGCCTCCCGGAACTCCTCGCTGAGCTGCGACCGGTCGCCCAGCACCAGCGCCCGCATCAGGCCCGCGTTGTCGGGAAACAGCGCGTCGATCCGCCGGCCCACGGCCTGGCGAAGGGCGATGACGGAAGACCTGAAATCGCGCGTGACGCCGAGAATCTCCGCGTCCTCGCGCTTGACGGTGGCGTAGCCGTTGAAGCCCTGGCGCACCAGATAGGCCCCGAAGTCGAACTCGTGGGCATTTGTAATCGGGTCCGGCGCCCAGATGTGCGCCTTCATGCGCAGGCGCTGCCCATAGGCGATCTCGCGCAGCGGTGCTTCTTCGTCGCAGCGCATGTACATCCGAAGCGACAGGTCCGACGGGGCGCCGTCGTCGGTATCCAGGTCGAACCGGAATATCAACCGGCCCGTGTCCGCCTTGATGAAGGGCTCCGAGGCCACCCGGCCGGTCATCGGCACCGAATAGCGGGTCGGCTCCAGGTGGGCCGTGCGAACCGCCAGGTCCATGCGCAGCATGCCGGCCAGTACGCCCGCCACCAGCAGCATCGCGCCGGCGGCCGTTCTCCGCCTGCCGCGCGCGAAGGCGATACCGGCGGCGGAGGCGGCGACAAGGCCGGCCGCGCACAGCCACGCTTGCGCGGGCCAGCGCCGTGCGGCGATCAGGCCCATCAGAAACGCGACGGCGAAGCAGGCGAGGGGCCGCGCGTGCATCTGGCGCGCCAGAAAACCGCGTTTTTCGCGCATGGCCTTCAGATGTAGTATACCCCGCCCAGCTCCGCAAGCTCCGCGGCGGGATAGGCCGCCCGCGCCTCGTCGAGCAGAAGCATGGGATCGTATTTCGGGTTCAGATGGGTCAGCAGCAGCCGCTTGGCGCCCGCCCTTTCGGCAAGCCTGCCGCACAGCAGGGCGGAGAGGTGCGGCGCGGTGAAGCTGTGGTCCGCCCCGGAGAGCCCGCAGTCGGCCAGCAGCAGGCTCGCGCCGTCGCAGAACAGCTCCACGAGGGCGTCCTCGTTGGTATCGCCGGTGAACACGAAGCTCGCCCCGTCGCACTCGACGCGCACCGCGTTGGTGGGGACCGGGTGCCGCGCGGCGGTGAAGGAGACGCGCATCTCGCCGATGGCGACGTCCTCGGCGGGCCACAGGTCGTAGCAGGGCCGCTTCAAAAGGGCTGCCACGGTCTCCGGCTCGTCCGGCGCGTAGACCGGCAGCGCCTTCTTCCGTGGGTTGAACTGCAGCGCGTACTGCATGGGCAGCATGTCCGACATGTGGTCGTAGTGCAGGTGGGTGAGTATCACCGCGTCGAGCGCTTCAAGGCAGTTTTCCGCCATCAGGCGGCTGAGCACGCCGGGGCCGCAGTCGATCAGTATGCGCGTATTGCCGCTGTCGCTGGACAGCAGGTAGCCGGAGCAGGCGCCGTTGGCCGCCGGATAGGGACCGTTGTTGCCGAGGACCTTCAGTATCATGACATCCACAACCCTTCAATGCTGTATGCGCTTCGTATATTGGGCGACGCCCCTACAGATTATAACAAAAAGCGCGCCGTTGCACAAGTGAAACGGCGAAAGTCGTCATGATCCCGCGGGAATTTACATAGTATGCCACAGGTCGATCAAAGGAGTGATGGCATGAATTACTTTGGCGTATACCATTCGGATTATAACCGATCCGGCAGCGGTATATTTGACGCGCCCTGCATCACCAAGGGTCGGATGACGCTCTGCGCCCACGACGCGCATTCCAACGGCGGCATGCTCGCGGCGGCCTTCGGCCGCATCCGCAACCGTCGTCAGCTGGCCGAGCGGCTGGACTGCCCGGCTTCGACGCCCGACGCCAGGCTGGTCATGCAGGCCTATCGGAAATGGGGCGCGGACTATCCCGAATACATAGAGGGCCCCGCGGCCACCTGCCTGATGGACGCGGACGCGGACGCGCTGGTGCTCAGCCGGGACAGGATGGGGGAGCAGCCCGTCTTCTACGACCGGCAGGGCGACTGCGTGGCCTTCTCGGACCACCCGGACACGCTGTTGAAGGCGGCGAGGACGGAGCCGGTGATGGACGGGGACGGCGCGCGGGAGCTGTTCGGGCTCGGCCCCGCCCGGACGCCCGGCCACACGTTCTACCGTGGCATGCGTGCGCTTGAAAGCGGATGCGCGCTCGTCGTTCGGTCGGGCCGCGCCGATATCAGAAGATATTTCCAAATCGAGGACGCGCCCCACGCCGACGACGAAGCCGCGACGGTCGACGCCGTCCGGGGCCTGCTGGAGCAATGCGCCTCGGACGTCGCGCCGCTGAAGCCCGCCGTCATGCTCTCCGGGGGCCTGGACTCCACGGCGCTGACCGCTCTGCTCCATGCGCGCAACCCCGGGCTGCTCAGCTTTTCGGTGGACTACCAGGACAACGCCCGGGACTTCCGGGCGAACGCCTTCAGGCCGGCCATGGACGCGCCCTATGTGCTCGAGGCCGTTCGCGCCTACGGCACCCAGCACCGTACCGTGACGCTGGACCAGGCGGAGCTCGCGCGGACGCTGGATCGGGCGGTGTCCCTGCGCGGCTTCCCGGGCATGGCGGACATCGACACATCGCTGCTTCTCTTTTCCAGGGAGATCGCGCGCTACGGCAAATATGTCGTGTCGGGCGAATGCGGCGACGAGGTCTTCGGCGGCTACCCGTGGTTCAGGGATACCGCGCCGCTGGAGGGCTTCCCCTGGTCGGGGTCGCTCGAGCTGCGGGAGCGCCTGCTGAAGCCTGAGATTCGCGGCGCGCTGAAGCTGCCCGAATACGTGGGAGACGTCTTTGAATCGCGCCGCGCCGCCGCCGATCCCGGCCCGGAATACAGCCCCGATGAGCGGCGCCTCAGGACCATGCAGCGGCTGTGCTTCGACTATTTCATGGCGAACCTTCAGGAGCGGGCGGTGCGCATGTGCGAGGGCGCGGGCCTCAATGTGCTGACGCCGCTGTGCGATGAGAGGCTGGTGCAGTACGTGTACAACGTACTCTGGGCGATGAAGTTCATGGGCGGCCAGGAGAAGGGCCTGTTCCGCGCCGCCGTCCGGGACCTGCTGCCCGAGGCGCTGCTGCGCCGCAAAAAGAGCCCCTATCCGAAGACCTGCAGCCCCATCTACACGCGCCTCGTGCGCGACATGGCCCTGCGCATGGCCGCGGACAGCGAAGCGCCGGTCTTTGAGCTCATCGACCGCGACCGCTTTGTGGAGCTGGCCGAATCCGAGTTGAACCCCGTCGACACGCCCTGGTTCGGCCAGCTGATGGCGGGCCCGCAGCTGCTGGGCTACCTGTGGCAGGTCAACCGCTGGCTCCGGGACAGGAACATCAGCATAAAGCTGTAACGGCTGCATGACGCATAAAACGCCCCGATTCGCGCAAACTACGCACACGACTTGAAGTATGCGGTATCATTTGCGGCCTTCAGCGCCCAAATGATGGCAGTTTGAGCACATGGAGGCGTTTTTGCTATGCGAGCAACGGGCATTGTCAGGAGAATAGACGAGCTGGGCCGGGTGGTCATTCCAAAGGAGATCAGAAGGACCTTGCGCATCCGCGAGGGGGACCCGCTGGAGATATTCACCGACCACGACGGCGAGGTCGTGTTGAAGAAGTATTCGCCGATCGGGGAGATCGCGTCCATCGCCAAGGACTATACCGACTCCCTGTACCGGACCCTGGGCCACGTGGCGCTGATCAGCGACCGGGACGCGGTGGTGTCCAGCTCCGGCGCGGCCAAGCGGGATTATGTGGAAAAGCAGCTCAGCCAGGACGTGGACCAGATCCTGCAGAGCCGGCAGCTGACGCTTTTGAACCTGTCGATGGGCGCGAAGATGATCCCGATCACCGCCGACGACCGGCCCGAGACCTATTCTGCCCAGATCGTCGCGCCGATACTGGCGGACGGGGAGATCGTCGGCGGGCTGATGCTGCTGAGCCGGGAATCCGGGCTGCAGATGACGGACATCGACCACAAGGTGGCCGAGACCACCGCCAACATCATCGGCAGGCAGATGGAACAGTAGTATCGTCCTTGCGCGCACGCGCCGCGTGTGCTATAATGTCTCTCGTCATAATTGATATGCGGGAGGCTGACGGCGCATGGGCGGCACGATCACGATCATTGGAACGGGGTGGAGCAGGGGAGAGCTGACGCTTCAGGCCGTCGAGCTGCTGACGGGCGGCGCGCATATACTGCTGCACACCGACCACTGCGGCTGCGCCGAATGGCTTTCGGAGCGCGGCATTGCCTATGCGTCGCTGGATACGCTGTATGAGCGCTGCGAGGATTTCGACGAACTCGCCCGCGCCGCGGCGGACGCGGTCACAGAGGCCGCCCGGAGCGGCGACGTGCTCTACTGCGTTCCCGACGTCCGCGACCTCAGCGCCCGGCTGCTGACGGCTTCCGGGGTCCAGCCTCGCCCGCGCGTCGTGGCGGGGCCGCCGGTCGAGGGGGCGCTGCTGGCGCTCTGCCGGGGCGAGACGCGCATGGTCGAGGCGTCCGACTGGCAGGAATACCACCTGACGCCGCGGGAGAACTGCCTGATTCGCGAGCTGGCCTCCCGCGAGCTGGCCGCCGAGGTGAAGCTGGGCCTCATGGCCGTGTATCCGGAGGAAACCGAAATCTGGGTGATGAACGGCGCATCCGAGCCGCAGGCGATGCCCCTTTACGCGCTGGACAGGGGGGCGCTCTACGATCACAGGACCTGCGCGCTGATCCCGGCCCAGCGCTCCGTGCTGGCACTGGAGCGGTGGGATTTTGAGCACCTGAATGAGATCATGCGCATCCTCTGCGGCCCGGACGGCTGCCCCTGGGACCGGGCGCAGACCCACCAGTCGCTCAGGACCTGCATGCTGGAGGAGGCCTACGAGGTGATCGACGCCATCGACGAAGGGGACATGGATCACCTCTGCGAGGAGCTGGGCGACGTGCTGCTGCAGGTGGCCATCCACGCCGAGATCGCCCGGCTGCACGGCGAATTCGACATTACGGATGTCACGACGGCCATATGCGACAAGATGATCCGACGGCACACCCACGTGTTCGGCGCCGACGACGCGCAGAGCGCCGATCAGGTGCTGGACCTGTGGAGCCGGAACAAGATGGCGGAGCGCAGCCAGAAGACGCGAACCGAATCGATGCGCGACATCACCCGGGCGCTTCCGGCGATGTTGAAGGCGGTGAAGGTGATGAAGCGCAGCGGCGAGGCCGGCCTGCGCGACGAGAGTGTCCGGCAGGCCGCCGAGCGCTGCGCGCGCCGCCTGAGCGCGCTTTCCGTCGAGAACGCGGAGGAAGCGCTGGGAGAGGCGCTGTTGGACCTTGCGGAGATGGCCTTCATGCTGAAGGTGGACCCGGAGATCGCGCTGAACGGCGCCATCAAGCGATTCATAGAGCGATTTGACGAAATCGAGCGCAAAATCAACGCCGAAGGCGCCGGCTTCGATGCGCTGAGCGCCGAAACGTTGAGAAAATATTGGGATTTAGTAAAATTGTGAATTAATGGCTGAAACATGCAGGAAAAACACGGCCCGGCACGAATATTGAAAATATTGTGCTCAATAATGTCTATTTGTTGCGCTCAATTTGCCTATAATATCTGGAGGTGTTTTTATGAACAAGGCAACGCTGATTGCCAAGGTGGCAGAGAAGTCCGAACTGAGCAAGAAGCAGGCGGAAGCGGCCCTGAACGCTTTCACCGACACCATCGCCGAGGCCCTGAAGGCCGGCGACAAGGTTCAGCTGATGGGCTTTGGCACTTTTGAGGTGAAGGAGCGCGCCGCACGCGTCGGCCGCAAGCCCTCCACCGGCGAGACCATCGAGATTCCCGCCAAGAGGACCCCGTCCTTCAAGGCCGGCAAGGGCTTTAAGGATCAGTTCTGATCGATCAGACGAGCTCAGGGCGCTTCCTTTACGGGGGTGCCCTTTGTTGTGCCATGATCGACGACGCGCCCGGACCCATCCGGGCATCTAAAAAAACAGGGGATGACGATATGAGCAGAAAGGCCATAGAGGCGAAGAAGCCGGTGGAGCACGTCGCGCCTACCGCCATACGCCTCGACAAATTCCTGAAGATCTCCCGCATCATCAAGCGGCGCAGCGTCGCCAACGACGCCTGCTCCACCGGGCACGTGACGGTCAACGGCAAGGAGGCCAAGCCGGGCACCGACGTGCGCGTGGGCGATGTGCTGGGCATACGCTTCGGCGAAAAGTACAGCGAATATGAAATACTCTCCATCGCGGAACACGCGGCCAAGCAGGACGCCGCCTCGATGTACCGCGCCCGGGCATGAGCTGCTGGGCCGTGGTCGTAGCTGCGGGGCGCGGCGAGCGGGCGGGGCTCGGGCACAACAAGGTGTTTGAGCCCGTCCGGGGCCGCACCGTGCTGGCCCGCTGCCTGGACGCCTTTACGCGCTCCGGCCGGTTCGACGGCGTGGCGCTGGTGCTTTCAGAGCAGGAAATACCGGCGTTCGAGGCGCTGCGCCAGCGCGAGGGCCCGTTCCCGCTGGTGCGCCGCGTCGTTCCCGGCGGCGCGTCGCGGCGCGATTCGGTGTATCACGGCCTGGAAGCGCTGCCCGGCGACACGCAGCTCGTGGCCATCCACGACGCCGCGCGGCCCTTTGTGACGAACGATGTCATCGACGCCACGCTGGACGCCGCGGCGCAATTCGGCAGCGGCGTGATCTCCACGCCGGTCACCGACACCATCAAGCTATTGCTGCCGGACGGCTCGGTCACGACGCCCGACCGCGGCGCGCTGCGCGCCGTGCAGACGCCCCAGGCCTTTCGCTTCGACATGATCCTGAAGGCCCACCGGTCGGCCCAGGCGGACGCCTTCCCGGCCACCGACGACGCGATGCTGTTTGAACACTACTATGGCGGCGTGAAGCTGGTGACGGCTCCCGGCGCGCAGGAGAACATCAAATTGACGACGAGAGCGGATTTTGAGGCCGTCGCGGGCCGCGGTTTTTCGGACATGCGCGTCGGCCACGGATACGACGCCCACCGGCTGAAATCCGGCAGGCGGCTCGTGCTGTGCGGGGTGGAGGTGCCCCACGACCGGGGCCTGGACGGGCATTCCGACGCGGACGTGGCCGTCCACGCGCTGATGGACGCGCTGCTGGGCGCGCTGGGCCTGGGCGACATCGGCGGCCACTTCCCGGACACCGACCCAGCCTACGAAGGCATCGACTCGATGAAGCTGCTGCAAAAGGTCATGGACGAGGTCCGTGCGATGGGCTATGGCATGGGCAACGCCGACATCACCATCGTGGCGCAGAAGCCGAAGCTGGCCGGGTTCATACCCCGGATGAAGGCGCGCGTCGCCGGGGCCCTCGGCGTTTCGCCGGACCGCGTGAACGTGAAGGCCACCACCACGGAGCGGATGGGCTTTGAGGGCGAGGAGACGGGCATCTCCGCCCAGGCCGTCGCCCTGCTGATCCGGGACGCGCTGAATGTCCCGGCAAATTGAACGAAAACGCATGCCTCCGGCGGCCCCGCGCTGTCCGGAGGCATTGACCATCCCGGACATGCTCAAAAAAGGGCTTGCATTTCCGGACGGAATGATATATAATAGTCAAAGATGGTCAATAGAAGGTGATCGGTATGGCACAGCTCAGCGACAGCATTGAGCATTTTATCAAGGACCTGATGCACGAGGACGCCCGTGTGGAGCTGCGGCGCAATGAACTGGCCCAGCACTTCGGCTGCGCGCCGTCGCAGATCAACTACGTGCTGGCCACGCGCTTCTCGGTGGATCACGGCTATATCATCGAATCCAGGCGCGGCGGCGGCGGCTACGTGCGCATCGTGCGGATGCAGGGCGGGGGACAGTCCAATTTGCTGGACATGCTGCTGAACCGCGTCGGCAACTCGGTGGACGAGGAGACGGCGAACGCGATCATCTCCAACCTGTTCGAGCGCAATATGATCAGCGGGCGCGAGGCCGCGCTGATGCGCGCCGCCGTATCCCGCAACGCGCTGGCGCTGCCGGTGAGCGCGAAGGACGTGCTCCGCGCGGCGGTTTTCAGGAACATGCTGGTTCAGGTGTTCAGGAATGTAGAGGAGGCAAAGCATGATGATGTGTGAGGATTGCGGCATTCGCCCCGCGAAGTTCCACCTGATGACCATCATCAATGGCGATCGCGTGGAGCGCAACCTGTGTCCGGGCTGCATGGCCAGGCACCAGAAGCAGATACCCGGGTTTGACTTTTCCAACCTGGCGGGCATACTGAACAGCATACTCGAGGACAGCAAGGCCGCCGAGCAGGAGGGCCCGGACCCTGAGCTGGAGGGCTACGTGTGCGAGCAGTGCGGCATGACCTATCTGGAGTTCCAGAAGTGCGGCATGCTGGGCTGCGCCAACTGCTA
The DNA here is from genome assembly GCA_017540445.1 of Clostridia bacterium. GTDB lineage: Bacteria > Bacillota > Clostridia > Christensenellales > Aristaeellaceae > UBA2862. Next base: position 46,861 of record JAFYBB010000271.1, read on the forward strand.
CCAGGCGTTCAAGACGCCGCTGACGGCGCTGTTGCAGCGGGTGCACGGCAACACCCAGCACGCGGGCAGGATCCCCGGCGGCGTGCACAACGGCACGTCGATCCGCATGAACATCGACCGGCTGAAGCAGAAGCTGCAAAAGGCCGTCGCTGACGAGGAGTACGAGCAGGCCGCCCGGCTGCGCGACGCCATTCGTGCGCTGAATCTGCAGCTGGACCGCAAGGATACGGACATCAAGGTCAGGCCGCAGGAGCGGCTGAACGCCGAGGACGAAGGGGAGATGAACGAACATGTATGAGTACGTGCTTGCGCCCGAGCAGGACGTGGTCATCTCCAGCCGCGTTCGCCTGTCCCGGAACTACGAGGACCTGCCATTCTCGCCGAAGCTGACCCCGGAATACTCCGAGGAGGTCATCGAGCGCACGGCGGACGCCGTGTTCAAGACGGAAAACGGCGCGGCGTTCACGCTGCTGCGCATGGGCGAGCTGGAGGAGGACGCCCGCTCCCGGCTGGTGGAGCACCACCTGATCAGCTACGACCTGCTGAAGTTCGTCAACCGCTCCGCCGCGATGGTGTCGTCGGCGGGCACGGTCACGGTCATGCTGAACGAGGAGGACCACGTGCGATTCCAGGGCCTGCTGCCGGGGCTGCAGCTGGAGCGCTCGGCGGAGATGGCGCTGAAGCTGGACGAGGCGCTCAGCGAGCGCTATCCCTTCGCCTTCGACCCGCAGTGGGGCTTTCTGACGTCCTGCCCCGCCAACACGGGCACCGGGCTGCGCGCCAGCGTGATACTGCACCTGCCGGCCATCTCCGGCGGCGGGCAGATGGGCGCGGTGATGCAGACCGTCGCCAAGCTGGGGCTCACGATCCGCGGGCTCTACGGCGAGGGCAGCGAGGCCCAGGGCAATCTTTACCAGCTGTCCAACCAGGCGACCCTGGGCCGCAGCGAGGAGGACGTGATCCGCGCGCTCTCCGCGGCCTCCGGCCAGATCGTCGAGCACGAGCGCAGCATGCGCGAGCAGGTCGAAAAGCGCGACATGCTGCAGCTGCAGGATAGGCTGATGCGCTCCTGGGGAGAATTGATGTATGCGCGGCTGATGACCACCAAGGAGTTCATGCGCCGCTATTCCGACATACGCTACGCCGCCAGCATGGGCTATCTGCACGCGCCGCTGCCGGGCCTGGATTCGCTGATGATGGACGTTCAGCCGGGCTCGCTGGGGGTCCGCGCGGGCAAGCTGATCAGCCCCAGGGAATCGGAGATCCTGCGCGCGAAGACACTGCGGGAGGAGCTTCAAAAGCTGGTGGCCGAGTAAACCGTTCCCACATCGCCAGATCGGAGGAAATCGATGGCATATTTCGCGAAATTCACTGAGCGCGGACAGCGCGCGCTGATCGCCGCGCAGCGCGAGGCGGCGCAGCTGGGGCGCACCTATGTGGGCACCGAGCACCTGCTCCTGGGCGTACTGACGGAGCCCGGCGGCGCGGTATCGGTGCTGCGGGGCATCACGCTGGAGGCCGTGCGCGCCGAGGTCGTGCAGATACTGGGCCGCGGCGACGACAACGTGCAGGGCAAGCAGATGGTCCTCACGCCCAGAACCAAGAAGGTGATCGAGCAGAGCATGCGCGAGGCCCGGGACCTGAAGCAGAACTACGTGAGCACCGAGCATCTGCTACTGGCCCTGATGCGCGAGCGCGAGGGCGTGGCCGCCCACGTGCTGATCAAGATGGGCATGGACCTTTCCAAGGCCCGGGACGAGCTGCTGCGCATCCTCACCGGCGCCGAGGACGACGTGCCCGGCGCGCCGGAGAGCGCGGCCGCCGACACGCCGATACTCAACCAGTTCTCCCGCGACCTGACCGCGGGGGCGCGCCACGGCGAGCTGGACCCGGTAGTGGGCCGCGAGAACGAGATCGAGCGCATCGTGCAGATCCTCTCCCGC